>JBEKWK010000178.1:0-6914 GCA_049513175.1 FCB group bacterium | reverse complement strand
TTTCCCTTTTTGAAGTTTGCAGATGGTATTCCTCCAGCCATTTGTCCTTATTCTCAAGAAAATATTTTTTTGCAGCTTCATATTCATTCGGAATGAAGCCGTCGAGAATTGCTTCTTCAATTGCAGTTTTAATATAACCGACAGCTCTGGATGGATTGAGATTGCAGATTTCCATGATTTCTTTACCCCTGACAGGAGATTGGAATTCACGTAGCTTATCTTTCTCCTGTACTTCAATTACTTTCTTTGTAACGATGTCGTAATTATTCCAATATTTAGCAGAGAGGTCTGGATTCTTTGTTGTAATGTCTGCCCTGCACAAAGTAAATAAATCTTCGAGTGCATCGCCTGCCTGAAATGCAAGACGTCTCACTGCCGAATCGGTTACACCTTCGTCAACCAGTGTCATAGGTCTCTGATGGAGCCTGATAAGCTTTTCCACATAAGGCAGATTATCTTTGGGGAGCTTGAGCCTGTTAAAAATTTCATTCATTTTTCTTGCACCGAGTTCCTCATGACCACGAAAAGTCCAGCCTGTTCCTTTTATAAATTTCTTTGTCTGTGGCTTAGCAATATCATGTACCAATGAAACGAATCTAAGCCATTCATTATCTGATACAGAGGCTATATTATCTAGAACCTGCAGGGAATGAAGGAATACATCTTTATGACCATATCTTTTGTTTATATCTTCGACAACATCAACTCCTGAAAGTTTTACCAATTCAGGAAAAACATAATTCAAAAGCCCTGTTTCAAAGAGTATTTTTATGCCGATGCTTGGCTTTGGTGATTTTATTATTTTGAAAAATTCGTCGCTGATTCTTTCCTGTGAGACAATCTTGATTCTTTCTGCCATTTGAGACATAGAAACTAATGCAGATCCATCTATTTGAAAACCAAGCTGAGAGGCAAACCTTGCGGCTCTCATAATGCGTAGCGGGTCATCGCTGAATGTAATACCGGGTTCTAATGGAGTTCGCAAAATTTGCAAATCCAAATCTTTCTTCCCGTCGAAAATATCAATCAATTCCCCAAAAGTTTCTTTATTAATTGAAACAGCCATTGTGTTGATTGTAAAATCCCTGCGTTTCAAATCGTCTTCCAGTGTGCCTCCCGAGACAATCGGCTTGCGGGAATCGGATTCATATTCTTCTTTTCTTGTTCCGACAAATTCCAATTTCATACCTTGTACAGGAACAAGTGCAGTCCGAAATTTAGGATATATTATAGGTTTGGTATTGAAATGAGTAGCCAGCTTTTTTGCAAATGCTATAGAGTCGCCGATAACGGTAAAATCGAAATCTTCTCTCGGTCGGTCAAGGAAATAATCACGAATATAACCTCCAACAACATAAACCTTATAGCCAAGCTCATCGGCGAGTTTGCCAATATCAAGAATAATATTTTCATTAATGATAATTTTTTCAGAAGAAATAGGTTGATTAATCTTTCTTTTAGGTTTTTCCATGATAATATTTAGAATATTTTCAGTTTATTATCATTTTATTATCAAAGCCTGGAAAATAAATATTTCGGTATCGGGCAATTTGTAGGAATCTCTTGCAATTCCTGCTTTGCGACATAAATTTTCCAGCAAATCTTTCACATCCCAATGTTGTTCAGGAGCAACTTGAGGGAGGAATATCGCTGAACTGTTCTCTGACTTCATGTATACACCATCGCGTCCAATTACGATTTCTTTTTCATCAAGGATTTTTTTCATTCTTGAAAGTACAGTTACTTCGTACTCAAGTTTACTTAACTCCGCTTCACTGACCGCATTGAAACGAGGGTCTCTTAAAGCCGCATTCCTTGCAGCATCCTGAATTGACTGGCGTAACGGAACTTTTGAAAATATCTGTCCGATACAGCCGCGCAATTCTCCATGCTCCTTCAATGTTACAAATGCCGCATACTCTTCATTCAAGTATGATGAGTTTTCCTCAGGTAATTTCTTTTTTGGTTTTCCAAGAACAGAATTTTGAACAGTTATTTCAGCAATTTCAAGAATCAATTTCTTATCATTATCATTTATCTCCGGGAGAATATTTTGTTTTCCCGAATTATCATTATAAACGGCACCGCTCATATAACCTACAACCCTGTCTTTATTCGGCTGGACATAAGGTGAATTGGCTGAAGTAGCATATTGGAACGGCAAAGTAGCATTTGCTCCGAGTTGCTCTGCAATCATCATTGCCGCAACAATGGGACCTCCTCCGCATGCCTCCCATTTTCCCGCAAAAAGGTTAGTTTCAAGTTTGAAGTAATCAAATTTTGAAAATGAATTGACTACAAAAGAATCCAATGACACAGCAGTATTCTGGTCATGAAAATGTGATAAGTCGGAACTTGCTACTACTAATATTTTTTTATTTAAATTTCTTACGGCATATACAATTGATTTTACAAGAGCATCACAGGTTGCGAAATCCTGACTGCCCATATCTATAGGAACTATCGGGACATTGGGTTGTACCATCTGCAGAAAAGGGATTTGAACTTCAATTGAATGTTCTGATTCATTGCCTTTCCAGCCGTGTCCATCCAATGATAATTTTACTAAAGGAGAGTAATTGGCAATCTCATTTGCAAGATTCTTATCAACAGGAACTTCCCCGAGAGGAGTTGTATAACCGTCTCCTTTGAATACAGACGCACCTGTAAAATATTTTGCATGGCTTGGTCCTATTATTATAATAGCATCGTATTTCCGGTTTCTGATTTCTCTGTAAGCTTTTCCTGCAACCCATCCGCTGAATACATACCCTGCATGCGGGACAACAATTGCCAATATATCTCCGCTTATGGGAGTGAATTCCTTGCCATCCAGATATTCATTTAACATCATTTTTAATGAATCAGGATTGTTAGGGTAAAATGAACCTGCAACAGCAGGCGGACGATATGACACCTGGGGAAGGTCGGGCATATCCTGTGTCAAGATTTTTGAAAATGCTGCCATAATGAGAATTATTCCAAGATATATCATTATTTTATTTATTATAAACAATTTATTTTTCACCCGCAGTTTTGATACGTATTTTTTTAACTCTGAATAATTGAGAATTAATTTCATATCTTCTTATTTTATTGTGCAGAGTTTCCCTGCTGATTCCAAGCAAAGCGGCGGCTTTACTGACATTACCGTTGCATCTGTCAAGTGTGGATTCGATTTTCTTTTTATCTACCTGGGCTAGGTCTTCTTTTAAAGTTCTGTCCTGTGAAATCAGATTTTCCTGAAAGGAAGTTACGGTAGTAGGGGTTGCAGTATTTGTTATGATTTTGTGCAGGTCAGAAATTTCAATTTGCTCTTGTGTAACGGTTTGAAGTACAACTTTAACAACACTTGAAAGCTCGCGTACATTGCCGGTCCAATCCTGTTCCTGCATGAATTCCATTGCTGAAGGTGAAAAACCTTTCGACTCGTTAAAATTATTATTGTGCAATTTTGTATAATGTTCTACAATATCAGGAATATCAGTTTTTCTATCTTTTAAAGGCGGTATATGAATCTCACATTCACGCAAGCGATGGTAAAGCTGTTCCCTGAATCTTAATTCCTTCATTGCATAAAGCAGGTCCCGGTCTGTTGCTGAAATAAACCTGACATCCAAATCTTCAGTTTCATTTGAGCCAACCTTTCGGATTAATTTTTCTTCGATAGGATTAAACAAGCTTGATTGAAGGTCAAGGGATAAATCACCGATTTCATCAAGGAATAAAGTACCTTTGTTTGCGGCGTGGAATAATCCTTTTCTTGTTTCTCCGGAACCTGTGAAAGAACCTTTATTATATCCGAATAATTCGCTCTGGAATAAATCTTTTTGAATATTTGGTATGTCAACTGTAATGAAAGGAAATTTATTTCTGTGGCTTTGTGAATGAATTGCCTTTGCAACAAGTTTTTTCCCTGTACCTGTATCACCTGTAATAAGAACGTTTAAATCCGTTCTGCCGAATCTGATAATACTTCCACCTATCTCGAGCATTATTTTACTTTTACCAATTATGCCTTGTGAGCTTAGAAAATTAATCATTTCCTTTGTTTCACCTTCTGCTCCTAATCTGTCTAAGGCACTCTTAATTATTTCCTTAATTTTTTCTTTACTGATTATACTCTTTTCAAAAAAATTCAATGCTCCAAGTTTGGTAGCACGGACAGCGGTTTCTATAGTTCCTTTACCGGAAATCATGATAATAGGAATTTCAGGATAACTGCGTCTGCAACGTTCAAGCAATTCCATCCCGTTTAATTTGGCGTTAGGTCCAAATTCGATATCCAACAAAATTATAGAAATCTTCGTATGGTATTTTTCTAAAAAACTTAAGGTTACATCAGGGTCATGAAGCTGGTGGGTTTCATATCCGAAGGAGCCTATAATATCAGCCATTGTCGAACAAAAATCAATATTGTCATCTGCGATTAAAATTTTCATCATTTTTCTCTTTAGATATAAATATTATTGTCATTAATTTAAAAAAAATTTGCAAATATAAAAACTTATTTTATTGCAGGTAAAAGAGACTGTAAAGTATCATAAATATCCCTATGCCCTTCCGACGTATTTGTTTTGAATTTTTGATTCCAGACTGCTCTTATATCTGTACGGTCATACGAATTAATATATTCAATAAATCGTACGGTATCTCCGGGTTCATTAATTACTTGTTTTTTTAATAAAATGAAACGAATCATATCGAGAACTTTACAGTAATCATCTCCTTTAATATACGAAATTTCCTCAAGGTTAATTCCATTTATATTGGCTTTCTGGTTATACGAATAGAGCATAGCTTTTGAACTAAGTTGATAGCCTTTTATTTCACCGGTCTTTGTAATTCTTTCACCCCATCTGATTATAAGGTTCTTCATTAGAGGTTCATAACACCTTGGCATTGTAGTCTTGCAACTACTTATAATAATAACAATAAAAGCGATTAAAATAAATTTTGAAATAAAAAAGATTTTACAATTACACATATTCACTACCCACCTGATATAAATTTATAAATTCTTTCTATGTTTTAAAAAATATTCAATTCTGTTTATACATTGTTCTTTTCCTAGTACTTCCATTGTCTCAAACATACCGGCTCCGGCAGAAACTCCAGTAATCATCAGACGAAGCGGATGAATTATTTCTTTAAGCTTCATTCCTTTTCCTTCGATGAAATTTTTTGTCAGGTCATGCAAATTACTATGAGAATAATCTTCATTTTGTTTTAATATTTCGAGTAAAGATATAATTAAATCCCCAGTCCCTTCATTCCAATACTTTTCCAAATATTCTTTATCAAAAACTGTAGGAGGAACAAACATATAATTTCCAAAATCAGGAATTTCGTGTAAGAATTTTACTCTCTCACGCAAAAGCCCGATAACCTTAGAAATATATTCATCTGAAAATCCTTTATATCCTTTTGATTCGAGTGTAGGTTTTAATAAGGATGCAAGCTCTGACAAATCCTTTAGCTTTAGGTATTGAAAGTTCATCCATTCCAATTTTGTTTTATCAAAAACAGCCCCTCCTTTATTGACTTTTTCAAGATGGAAATTTTCAATCAATTCGTCCAGTGTAAAAATTTCCCTGTCGGATGTAGGATTCCAGCCAAGCAAGGCAACGAAATTTATTAATGCATCTTTTAAAAATCCTTCCTGAATAAAATCTTCGACTGCAACGCTACCCTGGCGTTTGCTCAATTTCGATTTGTCCGGATTTAATAGCAAGGGCAGATGAGCAAATTCAGGAATTTCCCAGCCGAATGCCTGATACAAAATTATATGCTTTGGTGTCGAGGGCAGCCATTCTTCACCTCGAATAACATGAGTTATCTGCATTAAATGGTCATCCACTACATTGGCAAGATGATATGTAGGAAAGCCGTCGGATTTAAGCAGCACCTGGTCATCTATATCTTTGCCGTTAACTATTACTTCTCCGCGAATAATATCTTTAAAGTGAACATCAGTTTGAGGCACTTTTAATCGTATAACATAAGGAACGCTTTCAGATATGAATCTATCTGTTTCATTTTTTCCGAGAGTATATTGATTCCGCATTTTCTTACGGTCATATTTGGGGTCGAGTCCTGCTTTTTGCTGTTCGTGCCTCATTGCTTCTATTTCTTCTGAAGTATCGAATGCATAATATGCTGAATCATTATCCAAAAGTATTTGAGCATGAAGTTTATAAATTTCTAATCTTTCAGATTGAATATAAGGTCCGAAATTGCCGACTTTTCCTGGACCTTCATCAAATTCAATTCCTGCCCAGCTTAAAGTTTTAATAAGATTTTCGACAGCGTTTTCCACCAACCGTGTTCTGTCTGTATCTTCTATTCTTAGTATGAGACTGCCCTTATTGTGCTTTGCAAAAAGAAAATTATACAAAGCAGTCCTCAAGCCGCCGATATGTAAATAGCCGGTTGGTGAAGGGGCAAATCTTACTCTGACAGACATATTTTTTAATTCTTTGTGATTAGTATAGCTTAATTATACAAACAACAAAGTTAAGAAATTTGGCACATATAAAAAAGATTGCATATTTAATTGTATTGGTTGTCCTTGTTCCCAAGCTCCCGCTTTAGTTAATTACTAATTACGAATTAATAATTACACATTGACCTAATAATTATCTCACGCTGGCGGGAGAATTAAAGAGGGTGGATTGATTTTTTTTTAATTTTTAATTTTTTTTTAAAACTCCTAATTCCAAATTCCTAAGTCCTAATAGAGTTTCTCCTCACTTGACAAGAGAATAAAATATTAAATATGTTTTATTAAATTTATCACGTAGTTATTCCGTTCAAAGTCAAATAATTTTTTTAATATTTTGTCTAAAGTTAAGATAAAATAATAATTTTGACGAAAATGGATTTATTGCTATATTTATAAATAGCTCAGGTCA
>JBEKWK010000177.1:0-6934 GCA_049513175.1 FCB group bacterium | reverse complement strand
GCTTCAGTTCAATCTTCTATTCTTATCGGCACTCTGATTGTTCCGATTGCACATAAAGATTACGATAAGCTGGATTTGGCTTCGAGCGTCATTGGTGCGGGTTTTGCAGGCAGATTGTTCAGAACCTTGAGAGAAACTTATTCTTATACATATACCCCTTACGGACATATATCACAACACAAATATCTTAATCTTTTTGCATGCGGTGCCGATGTTAGAAACTCCGTCACGGATTCTGCAATTACTGTTATCAAAGACCAATTAAATTTACTCGCAGCAAAAGTTCCAGATGATAATGAATTGACACGAGTAAAACGATTCGAAGTTGGTAGTTACCAGATGTCATTTGAAAATTCCAACTTCATCGCAGGCTTGATTCAGCTTGCCGATTTCAATGGAATTCCTATGGAAAAAATTAAGAAGTATCCTGAAAATACAATGAACATGCTCCCCCTGGAAGTGAGGCAGGTTGCCGGAATTTATATGAATACCGAAAGTGCTTACATCATTGTCGTCGGTGCTTCAGAAGTACGCGATAAATTAGAAAAATTCGGAAAGATATACGATTATGATTTGGATTTAAATCCTCTCAGCGGGGAGAAGGCTAAGATTGAAAAAATTTCAATGAGTGCCGAAGAATTAATCTCTAAGCACAGGGATGCTGTCGGCGGAAAGGAAAATCTTGACAAGATACTTACCTTGACCGATTCAGCTAAAATCGAACTAACCGTCAGGGGAATGAATTTTAACGGAAAAGCTGTCGAAATCAGGAAAGCCCCAAATAAAAAATATATGATTTTCGATATCGGCTTCCAAAAGCAAACAACATACGTGGACGGAAAGTCTGGCTGGATTTCGAATAACGGTTCCCTCACCGAAAAGAAGGATAAAGAGCTTGAGGATTTATTATGGGATGCTACACTTTTTAATACTACAAAATTTATTGACCTTGGATTTCAATGTACGGTTCTCGGCTTGCAGAATAACCAGATACTCATGAAAGTCACTACCAAAGCCGGCAAAGAAGAAACTTATTATTTTAATCCCCAGACTTACTTAGTATCAAAAGTAGAATCCATTGAAGATACGCCGCAAGGTCCTGTTCCTAATACTGTAGAATTTCTTGAATATGTAACTGTGGATGGTGTGAAATTACCCAAGGTGCTGAAGTCCACAAACCCGATGTTTACTATGAAATTCGAGTCTAATTATAACGTTAACCCTCAAGTTGATGACAGTATTTTTGTGCCGAAGAAATGACGGTTAATTAATGGTTGATTTTTAGGTATTATGGCTGAGCCGAAAAAGATTCTCATCGTCGAAGATGAAGTGACTAATTCTTTCCTGTTGAAAAGACTGCTGTCTAAAGCGGGCTATTCGGTAGTGCTGGTTCGCAACGGGATTGATGCAATGCTCCAGTTTGAAAAGGAAAAGTTCGACGTCTTGCTGACGGATTGGATGATGCCTATGATGGACGGTATCGAGCTTATTCGCAAAGTGAGAGAGCTGATTTCACCACTGCCTTATATTGTGATGGTAACTGCACTCGTATCCGATAACGCAAGGAATTACGCCCTCGAATCCGGTGCCGATGATTATATTGCAAAGCCCTTAGAGACTGATGAGTTACTGTCGAGCATCAAAGACGGATTAAATAAAAATAAACAGGAAATTCCTTTGGAGTTAGCCGAACCAATACATACCGGCTCACATGATAAACCTCCTTTCGTAGCCGTTGTGGTAGCTGCGAGTACAGGCGGACCTCCGGCACTAATCACGCTTTTGAGGGATATAAAAGAAATACGCGGTGCGGCATTTTTCATCGTTCAGCATGGTCCTCCGTGGATGCTCGAAACTTTTGCAAAAAGACTTCAAAGCGAGACACGCCACAATGTATTACTTGCTAAAAATGGTATAATACCCGAAGCGGGTAAAATATATGTAGCACCTGGGGAAAAGCATCTGACGCTCGATGCGGAGAGCTTCAAAATGAAATTAGATGAGAACCCGAAAGAAAATTTCGTGCGTCCTTCGGCAGACCCTTTATTCAGGAGTGCCGCCGAAGCCTTCGGGGAATACTGCATAGCCGTTGTCTTAACGGGTTTGGGAAGGGACGGCATCTTAGGCTGTAAGCAAATTGTCTCTGCAGATGGAACTGTTTATATTCAGGACCCGGAATCCGCAGTGGCTCCCTCGATGCCTAAATCAATTATCGAATCGGACATAAAACATATGATGCACCCTTTGGAAACCTTAGGGAAGGCAGTAGCAGAAAAAATCAGCGAACTTTCTGCAAGACTAAAAGAATAAATCAAAAATTATTTTGTGTAAAAGTAAAACTACTTTTATTTTAGTAATTTAATATGCACGCTAAATAGCGACCCAATTAATTTTGCAATGTTATAGATAAATATTAATTTGAAAAATATAACAAGAATTAATTCAAAAATAGGAAATTAAACATGAAAAAAGTTTTGGATTTTATTGTGTTTATTATTTTTGGAACAATTATTATCTCGTGTTCCAGCCTTGTTTATAGCCCGTCAATTAATTTACCCGACAAAATTCAAAAGGATGAAACCAAATTATCTGCCGCTTATGAATATCTTCCATTTACTTTAAAAACTGATGCAGGCAGATATTTTGATAACGGAATTGTTGTCTCACTCCAACATTCTTATTCAGACCGCTTTTGCATGCAGGTAAAATACTGGACCGATGTTAATACTTATGGTGTCGGAGATACATATAAACACGGAGCTTCTATTATATCTTACATAAGATTGAATGCTCCCAATGCTGCTTATAAATTTTACTTAGCACCAACAATCGGAATGTCATTAGAAGATAACAGGATTCAGATGGGAACGCTTGGCAGTTGGCTTGCCGTGCAGTGTCCACAGGTTACATTCTTAGAGCCTTACGCCGCTGCCGGATTTATTTATGGGAATACCGATTTGAAAAATAATTATTGGGGATTTGGAATCATGGCGAATCTTGGTACCTACATCCCTGTTTATAATAAATTAAAACTTAACATAGAGCTTTCATCTCCTACACTTTTTAATATGACAAAAAGTATAACAACCATATACTTGACTCCTACGATTGGCTTTTACTGGGGGCTGTAGCTATATCACCTTTAAGAGGGGGCTAAATAATTAAAAATTTCAAATTAAGAATTGAAGAAAACTTGCATTTAAATGTTTTCTCTCTGTATTATCTATGTTTAATCTATTAAATGAAAACCTTTAAACAAATAGCTTACAAAGTTTATAAAAGTTCATAATATACAAGGTAAATCTAAAATCTACAAATGTAAATAAATCTAGTTTCTTCGCTTCTTTCAGAATGACTTTTTCTTTCTTACTAACAACTAATAACCAACAACTAACAACTAGTTATTGCTCACTACTAACCAAAAACTGTTTAAAAAAGTGTAGGGAACAATTTAGCCTGTTCCCTACTGATATGATTTATTAATAGCTTTTTATGACGATATAAATCGGACCTTTGTATTTTTTGCCTTTAGCGGCTTTAGCTGTGGGCGGCGGATTGTTCGGGTCGGTTTTTGAATTACCTTTAATTGTGATTCTTGAATCAGCGATTCCTTTTGATACATAATAATCTTTCAGAGCCTGTGACCTTTCCTCGGTCAATTTCAGATTTGCCTGCTCATTGAGACTATTGTCGGGAAAGCATGAAATCTCGAATTTAACGCGGGGATTTTCCACCATACGATTTATATTATGTCTCAAATGAAACTCGGAACCGGGTCTGAGCTTTGATTTGTTAGGGAAAAAGGGATTGACTCTCATAGGAACGGCAAGTTCTTTTTCGAGTGGAACAAGTAAAATATCCCTTGAAAATTCGGCATACTTATCTGTGTTGGGTATGTTAAATTCTATTTTCTCATTGAAATATCTTGTCCCTTTATCGAAGTCTACAAGGTTCCTGACTGTATAAGTCTTCCCGGGCTTCAGACCTGTAATAAAGTAATAACCGTCTTTTGCATTACTTTTAACTTTTGTGACTTTGGCACCGGCATCATCGAATACTTCAAGAGTTGTACTCATAGGCTGATGCGTTACCTGGTCAATAACGCTGCCTGTTATAGAAACGACGGTATTGATTAATTGTGCATTTGTCTGACTATAATTAATTGCCAGACAAAGTAAAATTATAGCTGAAAGAATAAAAAGCTTTTTCATTTTTTACCTCCTTTACCTTTTTTAATAGGTTTATCAGCCTGTTTTATGAGTAATCTGACAGTTCCGTCGGCACAAGCGAGAGTGATAATACTCATATCGGAGACCGTATCAACAGACCATATTTCGACACCTGTATCGAAGGTCATTAGATTATCGCCGGTATCGGTATTCCAGATTTTTACCTGTTTATCGAGACTGCCGCTAACGAGGCGGATATTGTCATCTGCAAAAGAGACATCCTGGATAAGTTCGGTATGTGCTTTGATTTTACGCAACATTTTACCGTCAGGCATGCTCCATACGATAATCATACCACTTTGGTCAGCAGATGCCATTTTCTTGCTGTCGAAGCTATAGATGCAGGTTAGTACGGGAGCTTCATGTCCTGTTAAAGTTAGTAAAGGTGTTTTAGTCGTAAGGTCTGTAGACCACACTTTGATGGTTTTATCATCGCTTGCCGAAGCGATAAATTGACCATCATAGCTGTAAGCTACGCTATTGACCGGACCTGTGTGACCATGCAGAGTCTTAATTTCACTGCCCAGCCTGACATCCCAAAGTTTGACAGTCTTATCAAAACCGGCACTTGCAACAAAAGTGCTGAGCGAGTCCTGGCTGAAATAGACACAAGATACCTGGTCGGTGTGACCTTCGAGGGTTTCTATTTCTTTACCGGTATAAACGTCCCATATTTTAACTGTCTGGTCGGATGATGCACTGGCAAGCCATTTATCATTACCGGAAAATGATATGTGATTGACTTCTCCCAGGTGTCCCCGTAAGGTGTGTAATTCTTTACCTTCGGGCAGTTTCCAAAGTTTGATGGTTTCATCAATACTGCACGTAGCGAACATAGAGTTGTTGAAGTTTACAAAAACTCCAAGAACTTCATCTTCATGCTTTCCGATAGTTTTCATTTTATAAACATCTGCCGCTTTGATGGCAGAAGATAAAACGAAAATAAAGGAGAGTATAAATAAAATCAGATAGCGGATTTTTGACATTGACTTTCTCCCGTATTTTTGAATGTGAAATCTGTAATATATATTTTTAATAATAATTTATTCATTCTACAAAAAATCCAAGGGAACAAAGAACAGCATTAATATTTTACTGCCTGACAAAAATATTATTTCTCTCTTTTATAATTTCAAACTTATTAAAGAGAATTGAGCATTGAAAACATACAATATCTATAATAAATATGAAAATTCAAAGATAATAAAAATATATTTCTGCTTCAAATAATAATTTAGGAAATTACTGTTATTGTGAAATTAATTGTATCAACAAGAATTTGGATAAGGAATTAACAGGTTTTGTGGTTAATTATGGTATAATTGTAGAATTTTATTGTGGTTAAATACACTTTTATAGAAGTGATCCCGGTAGGATTCGAACCTACGGCACCAGGTTTAGGAAACCTGTGCTCTATCCACCTGAGCTACGGGACCGGTTTTAGAAAGTAGAACATAGAAATAGAACCAGAAGTAGAATAAGAAAAAAAATAAAAAATCAGGATTTGTAATCCTGATTTTATAAATATAAGAAAAATTTATTTTATATTTCAATTTCTAATAACCCAAATCCGACAACTGACAACTGATTACTAGTTGACAGTTTCGTTGCCTTTGAGCATGTACCTTTGGGACATTGAGTTATTACTGTGAGCATTGAAAATGAAGCTTGCGACAAAAGACTTTAAATTTTCGCAGTCAATTTCCTGCATCCCCATCATAATCGCTCTTTCGATTAAAACTTCAATCATCTCGTTTGTAATAATTCCGAGGGAATGTAATTGGATTAAATCGCCCCATGCCTCAGGTGTAAAAAGTTGTTTTTCTACGTCATGGAGAACTCTGAATGATTTTACGTTTGTAAATACTGCTGTTGTAGGGAATTTATCACTAAATTCTATCCGGTCAACAAGCCAACTGAAAGCAGTAGAAATCTCTTCTTTGGTATATCCTAATCTTTGTAGTTCGTCTATATCTATCTCGTCAAAATGCTTATTCTGTTTCAGTTCAGCAATAACGAAAACTATAATCTCAATTATTTTTTCGTACATAAATTATTTTAAAAAGTATAATTAAAAACTTATATAACCTGTCTCCAGTTTGTGCATTAATTCACGCTTTTTTTCAGTCGAGTCGTCATATCCGAGCAAGTGGAGCATTCCATGTATTGAGAGCCTCGATAATTCATTTGTCAAACTGACAGCAAATTCTCCGGCTTGCTCCTTTGCTCTTTCAATGCTTATATATATTTCTCCCTGAATAAATTTCTCGCCAAAATCAAATGCAATTACATCTGTAAAATAATCGTGTTTTAAATATTCTCTGTTTAATTCGAGAATCTGCTTATCATTAACAAAAATGATATTAATTTCAGCTTTTTTAACTTTTTCTCTATGCAAAGCATTGACCATTATTTCTATAATTCTTTTCTGTGGCAAATGCTTTGAGCCGCTGTCATTAAATACTCTTATGTGTAATGACATATCTTTTGACGAACTGATTATATTTATAGTTTAATATTTATTTTAATGTAAATTTAAAATAATTTATAAAATTCCTTCTATAATTGATAATTGCATTGCAGAAAGCAAAACAGCCGGTTCAAGTGATGAGAAATCCGCATTGATGTTATCCCTGTTTATATTTGCAAATAAAGAGCAGGTTGCTCCCTTACCTATTATCAGGCATGATACATTACTCTCTTCA
>JBEKWK010000176.1:0-6953 GCA_049513175.1 FCB group bacterium | reverse complement strand
AATTGATAAAGAAACCGGTGAGTCTATTCAAATTATCCCCGAAGTAAAAGCACCTCCAACATATTCAAAAGTTTTTGGCGAAACAATAGTAGAATTAGCTAAGACCGAACCGAAAATTGTCGCAATAACCGCAGCAATGATTGAAGGGACAGGTCTTGAAACTTTTGCAGAAGAATTTCCTGAACGATTATTTGATGTTGGAATTGCCGAAGAGCATGCTGTTACTTTTGCGGCAGGTTTGGCAAAACAGGGAATGATTCCGGTATGTGCTATTTATTCGACTTTTCTTCAACGTGCCTTTGACCAGATTATTCACGATATTGCACTTCAGGACCTGCATGTAGTGTTTTGTATGGATAGAGCAGGCTTAGTTGGAGAAGATGGTGCTACTCATCACGGCGTATTGGATTTGGCATATTTGCGACCAATACAAAATATGGTTATTATGGCTCCAAAAGATGAACAGGAACTAAGGGACATGATGTATTCAGCTATATTTTATTATGATAAAGGTCCTGTGGCTATCAGGTATCCAAGAGGTAAAGCGGTTGGAGTAGAAGTTAAGAATATGACAGCCTTACCTTTAGGTAAAGGAGAAATTTTAAAATCAGGTAAAGATATTGCTATTTTGGCTGTCGGAAAGATGGTACAAGAATCAATAAATGCAGCAGAAATCCTGATTCAGGATAATATTTTCGCAGAAGTTGTTAATGCAAGATTTATCAAACCCCTTGATTATGATTTACTCGATGACATATATAATAGATTTGATAAAATAATTACAATAGAAGATGGGCAAATGATAGGTGGCTTCGGCTCTGCCGTTGCTGAATATTTCGTCACAAAAAATACAAAGAAAGTCGAAGTTCTTATCCATGGTATTCCCGATAAATTCATCGAACATGGCAAACAAGCCGAACTTTTACAAGATTTAAAATTAGATGCCGAAGGTATTGCTTTAACAATTAAAGAATTTTTAAACAAAGACATTCCAAAGAATATCTTCTCGAGATTTTTCTCAAGGTCATTTGTTTGATATTAATCTACTAAAAATAAAAAAGCCCATAAGGATATTATGAGCTTTTAATTTATTATTTAGATATAAAACTATTTCGGCTCAATAACCTGTTTTTCTTTCGGTAATAACATTTTCGCTTTGACTTCAGTTTCGAGTTCGTTTAATAACTTTGGTTCATCTGTAAGAATTTTTCTCAAGCCTTCCCTACCCTGAACTCTTTCACCCTTGAATGTGTACCATGAACCACTCTTTGTAACGAGTCCGTATTCCGAAGCAATGTCAATTAAATCTGAAATTTTTGAAATACCTTCGTTATATAATATATCAAATTCAACTTCTTTAAAAGGTGGTGCAACTTTATTTTTTACTACTTTAACTTTCACTCTATTACCAATGATTTCCTGCCCTTCTTTTATAACATCCTTTCTCCTTATGTCTAATCTGACGGAAGCATAAAACTTCAAAGCATTGCCACCTGTAGTGGTTTCGGGATTACCATATACAACACCGATTTTACTCCTCAATTGATTCGTGAACATCACGGTAGTGTTGGATTTACCGATTGCGGCATTCAGCTTACGCATAGCCTGGGACATTAACCTTGCCTGGGAACCCATTTGAGCATCGCCCATATCGCCCTCAATTTCTACTCTTGGTGTCAGAGCGGCAACTGAATCAATAACGATTACATCAATAGCATTGCTACGGACAAGTGTTTCAACTATCTCGAGAGCCTGCTCGCCAAATTCGGGTTGTGAAAGCAATAAATTATTTAAATCTACACCAAGTCTTTGAGCATAATTAGCATCAACCGCATGTTCAGTATCAATAAAAGCGGCAATCCCGCCTGCTTTCTGAGCTTGAGCAATAACATGCAGGCAGACAGTTGTTTTGCCTGAAGATTCTGGTCCAAATATTTCCGTGATTCTTCCACGCGGCACACCTCCTATACCTATTGCCGAGTCAAGTGATAAACATCCTGTGGATATAGCATCAATCTGGACTATATTAGTATCGCTCAGACGCATAATCGCACCTTTGCCATGTTGCTTTTCAATTTGCTCCATTGCAAATTTAACGGCTTTGATTTTTTCTTCGCTAATTTTGAATTCGGGTCTTACCTGATTTTCTTCCGGTTTTGTTTTCATTGCAGTTCTTCATTATTGAATAAATTTATAATTTTTTTTATATGGCTATATTGAACATTGTAAATTAAAAAATTAAATGAAAACTTAAACAAAATTTTATCCCTTAATTTTTATAAATCATACCTATCGAGATATAAAATAAATTTCAACTGATTGTCCTTATATATTCTTCCTGCCAGAGTTTGATATAAGTTTTGAAATAAATTAACTTTTGTTCTACTCTTTTCTTCAATCTACCTATTAATACTTTTAATAAGATTTTCCAAAAATATTTTATAATTGAATAATGTATTAATTCGAAACGATAATATAGCCTTGTTGAAGTGTAAGTCAGATGCTTCAAACAGAATAAAAATTTACCTGATATGAGCATTTGCAGGTCTTTTTCCTGTAAATAATAATTCGTCGTTGTACCACCTCTAAGATGTGTCACAATTGAACGGGGATTAAAAATCACTTTCCATCCTGCTTGTCTCAAACGGTAACAAAAATCAGCTTCTTCGGCATAAAAAAAATAATCTTCATCAAAACCATCCACTTCGTTAAATGCTATATTTCTAATTAAAAGGACTGCACCGTCAATATAACCAACCCTCTTAGGTCTGTTATCTATACGGTAAGTGTTATAAAATAATTTTCTTAAAATTGTAAAGAATGAATTTATTAAAAGGAGATTTTTCAATCCTAACCATGCTCCCGGAACGGAAGAAAATGAATATTGCCATTTACCGTTCGGATATTCCTGCTGAGGTCCAACGGCTCCGACTGCTCCCTCAGCCTGAATGTAATTTAAAAGCATTTCTATTGAACCTGCATGAAAAATTACGTCATTGTTAATAACAAGAGCATAGTCGCTATTAACAGATTTTACTCCAATATTCACAGCTTTGGAATATCCCAAATTTTCTAAGTTTTTTATTAAATTTATTTTGGGATATTTTTTTTCAATTTCCTGTCTTGTATTGTCTGATGAGCCGTTGTCAACGACAGTGATTATAAAATCAGAAATACCAAGAGTGCCGTAAATAGATTCGATGCATTGTATAGTCAAATCGCATCTGTTATACGAAATTATAACAATGTTATGGAGTTTTTTATTAAGATAAATTTCCTTATTAATCTCCAAAAATCCACTCCTTCTGGCGTTTTAAGCGTTTATCAAGATTATATTTTAAAAGAAGTGCTTTGGTTTCTTCTTTTGAATATTTTTTATAGGGTAAATTTCTGTTATTAGCAAGCTCTTTTATTAGTATTCCGATAATAGCAGAAGCATCAGATAAATAACGAATACTGACTTTATCAAAGGTATCACCTGCATCATGATAATACCAGTACATATCTTTATCAAGCGTTGCCTGCATGGAGAATGTTGGAATGCCATTAAACATAAAACTAATATGGTCACTGTTTGTATAAGGCTGGCTTGATACGCCTGCAGATAAATTAAATCCATTCATATCCTTAATTAAACTTTTGAAAAACGGAATAAATTCATCGTATCCCATTGCATTAAAACCTGTCGGAGAACCGGTCATATCCATATTTATCATTGCAATTATATCATCATTTTTGTGAGCTTCCATATATTTTTTAGAACCCCACAATCCTAATTCTTCGCCATTAAACCAGACAAACTCTACTGTAAAATAATTGTTCGGACTGAATTGCTTGAACAACCTTGCAAGGTCAAATAAAGTAGCAGTGCCAATACCATTATCTACTGCGCCCTGACCTTTATCCCATGAATCAAAATGAGCACCCACCACAATTTTGCTTTGTACAACACCCGGAAAAGTGACAACTACATTTGATGTTTCAATTTCTTTACAATAGGAATTCGTGTTTATTTTTAACTTAACTTGTATAGTGTCATTCAACAATCTTTCTAACCACATTCCTTCTTCATAAGAAATACTGAAAGCCGGAATCAAAGAAGGATTTCCCTGAAAATTTGACACACCCGCAAGTAAAACTAATCCTATCTTATCATTGATAAATAATAAAGCCTTCGCACCATGCTTAGCTGCAATCTCAATTGCCTCATACCTGAGCATTTCTTCCTTATTAGGCACTCCACCTTGTGTAATTATAACAATTTTATCTTTAACATTTATACTGTCATAATCTTCGTTATAGCCATGACCTGCATAAATTAAATTTGATTCTATTATATTTGTCTTTTCAACATAGCCAAGAGCTATTGTTTTTAACTTACGGAATGTAGGTGCAATCATAGTTATTTCATCATTTTCCCTAACCCAGCCGGGAATTTTAAAAGTTTCAAACTTAGAATTTATATTTAATTTTTCTAGTTCCTCTTTTAAAATACTGAGAGCTTTTTCATTAACTTCACTTCCTACTAATCTCCCACCTGCTTCATCACATAGCCGCTCAAGCAATTTGTATGATTTATTTTCGATATAGGATGAACCGATTATAGGGTACCAGTCAGGATGGCTCTGGGAAAAGATTTGTAAATAATTTATTGAAATAAGAATTATTAAACAGATAATTATTTTCTTCATATTAACCTATGCAATTTTTAATTAAAGAACTAAAATGAATTATAAGTAGAAAATTAAAATTATAAAAGATAAAATTACTACTTTTTAGTATGAATTCTAAATTATTATAATTAATTGCCTGAGAAAAATGTTGCGAATTAAAATTTACTTTTTGCCAAATAAAGTTATATCTTTTATAATTTTGTTGTTTTATTAATATTACTTTATTAAAAATGCTGATTATATCAAATTTATCAATACATTTTGCCAATCGCTACTTATTCGATAATATTTCTTTTTCAGTTAATGCAAAAGATAAAATAGGATTGATTGGCAGAAACGGAACCGGAAAAACAACACTATTGAAAATTTTAGTAGGGTTGGAATTTCCGGAAGAAGGTACAGTTACAAAACCTAAAGAATACAAAACCGGTTATCTTCCTCAGGAAGGTATTCTAAATTCTACTCGTTCAATATTTGAGGAAGCATCACTTGCTTTAATTGAACTTAAAAATTTAGAAAATTCAATCAAGGAAGTATCAAAAGAAATATCAGAACGTAAAGATTTTGAATCAAAAGAATTTCAAAAGTTGATTCAAAAACTAACTGAACTAAATGAAAGATATCATATACTCGGAGGACATTCAATAGAATCTGAAATCGAGTATGTTTTAACTGGATTAGGTTTCAAACGCGAAGAATTCGGTAAGCCGATGAATGAATTTAGCGGAGGCTGGCAGATGAGGGTTGAATTGGCAAAAATATTATTGAGTAAACCTGACTGTATTCTACTCGATGAACCGACGAATCATCTTGATATAGAATCAATACAATGGCTTGAAAATTTTCTCAAAAATTATGACGGAGCTGTTATATTAGTTTCACACGACCGGATATTTCTTGATTCAGTAACTAATAGAACAATTGAAATAGCAAATGGGAAAATATATGATTTCAATGTCAGCTATTCTCAGTTTATCGAACAAAGGGAAGCCTTGAAGCAACAACAAGTAGTATCATTCAAAACACAACAAAAACAAATTGCCGAAACCGAAAAATTTATTGAAAGATTCCGTTACAAAGCTTCACTCGCTTCACGAGTCCAATCCAGGATAAAACAATTAGAGAAATTAGACAGAATCGAAATTGAAGAAGAGGACTATTCATCAATTAAACTACATTTTTCTGAATCACAACGCTCAGGAAGGTTAGTTGCAGAAGCAATTCAATTAACAAAAAAATACGGTGATAATCTTGTTTTGGACAAAATAGATTTTGCAATTGAAAGCGGAGAAAAAATCGCTTTTGTCGGAAAAAACGGAGAAGGAAAAACAACCTTATCAAAAATTCTTGCAGGATTTGAAAGCTATGAAGGCAAGCTTAACATTGGATATAATGTTCAAATAGGATATTATGCACAGCATCAGGCAGAATTGCTCGATGGAGATGACACGGTATTTGAGACTATAGATAATGCTGCAACCGGAGATATGAGAACTAAAGTAAGAAGTCTTTTGGGAGCATTCCTTTTTAGCGGAGACTCTGTAAATAAAAAAGTAAAAGTACTTTCAGGTGGTGAAAAATCCCGTCTCGCAATTGCTAAATTATTATTAAATCCCATTAACTTTCTCATTCTTGATGAACCAACTAATCATCTTGATATGGTAGCAAAAGATGTGTTGAAAAATGCTCTTCTTGATTATAAAGGTACACTTATTATTGTCTCCCACGACAGGGATTTTCTAAATGGGCTAACAAACAAAACTGTATTTTTTAAAAATAGAACAATAAACGAATATCCCGGTGATATTTTCGAATTCCTCGATAAGACAAAACTCGAAACTCTTTCAGAACTTGAATTTTCAGAAAATAAAGGTGCAATAAAACAAATTGATTCGATGGACACAACTCCTGTTATAACATCAAAATCAATTCGTGAAGATAAAAAAATATTTCAAAGGGAAGAAAATAAAATCAAAAAAAGAATAATTCAATGCGAAAAAGAAATTGCTAATATCGAGATTCAGATAAGAGAATTGGAGATAGAATTTTCAAATCCTGAAATTATGCTTGAAGTCGAAACATCAAATCAAAAAAAAGAGCTATATAAAAATTTAAGAGACCAACTTATTGACAAGATGGATAGCTGGACTCAAATACATGAAGAACTCGAAGCATTTTATCAGAATAATTCAATGCAATCATAAAATGATACATATTCAATATTACAAGTCCAGGATTCTGCCCACTGATATAATCACATTTATTTTTTTCTTGTCTTTG
>JBEKWK010000175.1:0-6990 GCA_049513175.1 FCB group bacterium | reverse complement strand
TGATTACTTTTGCAATTTAAGAAAACACATAAAAATAATGTATGGAACATAATAAAAAGTTTGCAATTTTGCATTTTGAATAATTGCTCCGAAAAATTTATGGGTTCGACTGACATAAGCTGGCTTAATCTGTTACTGGGTTCATTCGTATTGTTGCTCCCGGTATGGATACTATTCCATTACAAAACCGGGCTGGTAAAAGCGATGGTAATAGCATTTGCGAGAATGGGCGTTCAGCTTACCTTAGTAGGAATTTATCTTGGCTATATCTTCAAGCTCGATTACTGGTGGCTCAACCTGCTGTGGGTGCTGATGATGATTTTTGCCGCATGTTTCACGATAATCAAACGCAGCGAATTAAAACAAAGAAAATTTTTCATCCCTGTACTAATCGGCGTTTTAGCAAATATCATACTCAATGCTGCTATCTTCAGTTTCATCATTGTCGGCAAGCATAATTTTTTCTATGCGAGGTACCTGATACCGATTATCGGAATGATTATCGGCAACTGCCTGAGCAGTGCAATAATCGGCTTACGGTCATTCTACCAGGAAATTTCTAAAGAGGAAGAACGCTACAGGTATTACCTTATGTGCGGGGCAACAAAAAATGAAGCATTATTTCCATTTTTTTCCGATGCATTGAAAAACGCCTTCAGTCCTTCGATTGCATCCACAGCTACAATTGGTTTAATCTGGCTACCGGGAATGATGACCGGGCAAATCCTCGGTGGTAGCGACCCGACAACAGCAATAAAATACCAGATTATAATTATGATTGCAATTTTCGTCGGTGGCGTAGTTACTGTGTTTCTTAGCCTCATGCTATCAAAAGATTTCGCTTTCGATGAATACGACATGTTCGACAAAAGCATATATTTAGAAAAAAAGCAAGCAAAAAACAAAGAAGGAAAATAGCATCTACACACCCCCTGCCCCCTCTTGATAGAGGGGGAAAATACCTGTGTCTTTTTCTTATTTCCCCTCTAAAAAGAGGGGATAAAGGGGTGTGTAGAAAACGAAGAAGAAGAATTTTACCACAGAATACACATAGAAAGATAAAGAGAAACACTGAGAAATTTCTCACACAGCCCTCAAAATAGGGGTTGGGGAATGGGGAAATAATAGTTTTCAGTTAAAATTAAACGACTTAATAATTTTCAATAATTTTTATTGTTTTATAATATTTTTTATTATATTTGTGAAGGAGTTCATCCCTGAGTAATTTTTACTCAGCTCCCTTTAGGTTGCGACCTAGAGGGTTTTTTATTTAATTATGAATAGAACAACATTTATAATAGACGGATTCAATCTTTATCATTCTGTTGTAGAAGCAAGCTGGGACTTACATAATGCTTCGACAAAATGGTTGGATATTCATTCTCTTTGTAAATCATATCTCCATGTGATAGGTAATAATTCACAAATTGAAAACATTTACTATTTTTCCGCACTTGCTTATCATTTACAACAAAATTATCCGGGTAAAATACACAGGCATAAATTATTTATTAAAGCCTTAGAATCAACTGGTATTATTGTTAAATTGGGTAGATTCAAAACAAAAGAAATGTATTGTGATACATGCAAAAAAATGATAACAAAGCATGAAGAAAAAGAAACTGATGTGGCTATGGCTACAACAATCTTTGAAATTCTGATAAAAAATGATGCAGATACAATTGTTATTATTTCAGGTGATACGGATTTAGCTCCGGTCATTAGAACAGCAAAGGATTTATTTCCCAAAATAAATATTATTTTTGCTTTCCCTTACAACAGAGTAAATAGAGAATTAAAAATCTTATCGCCCAAATCTTTTAACATTAATAAAGAATCATATCTAAGACATCAATTCAAAGAACAAATATTTTATAAGGGAGAAACCTTAATTAAACCAGAAAATTGGTAGTAAATATAAATAACTTAATTCCACACTCCTAACTGAATTAATTTGCCGGAGGGGAAGGAAGGAGAGCTGAAGTGTGATATGGGCAGATTATTAAATGTGGTAATAAGTGGTAATTGAATTATGTAATATTAAAAAAGCAATTTCAATAGGATATAATCGTATAAAATAAAATAGTGAAACAATAAATTAACTTGTAAGTAAAATGAAAAAAATATTATTCACATTGTTTATAATTTTATTATTTACTGGATGTGATGTTAATTTATTTCCAAATAAAAATTTACAAGATGGATATTTTATTGATTTTGGATGGGTTGATTTAAACTTTGTATCAGAACTACGAAACAAAAATATAAATTTTACAGTTTTAGAAACATGTGTAGGTGCAGTAGGATATGATAAGGATAATATTATTGTTGCCCAACATCCAACTTATGAGAAACATTCTTATGAATATACAGTTGATACTAGTATTACTTATTATTATATAATTCCTTTAACAAAAAAAATAAGTGATACTATAGAAAAAAACTTAATTGGTCCTATGAAAAAAGATGAATTTAATAAAAAGCGAATGGAACTTCATATCCCTGATAACCTAAAATTTAGTTTCTTCCCAATAAATTATTATTTTTTGCATTTTTAATAATTGCAAATAGTTCTATTTCCCCAAATATTCTCTCACATCCACCAATTCCATTTTTTCGCTGTCGAAGCGACCGAAGGTGGGCTGTCTGAGCCAACCGCCAAGATTAAAGTATTTGCCTTTTCCTAGTTCTTTTTCGATTACACGGTGGCGATGTCCCATAATCACATAGTCAAAACCCTCGTCAATTTTTGCCTGTGCAAATTCGACCATGCCTTCTTTCTCGCCGAAGTTTTTATTATCCGTGTATTCCCTGCTCCTTCGTGAAGATGATAAAGCAAGACCTATACCGATGTTCGGATGCAGCAGCTTATAAAGCCATAATGCAAATTTATTCTGCAATACCTTTTTCAATATTTTATAACCCGTATCCTGGTTCAATTTCCCGTCGCCATGAGACAGATAAAATTTCTTCCCATTGATTTCCCTTTCAATATCATCGCGGTATATCCTGATATCGAGTTCCTTCTCAAAAAAATCATTATGACCGAAATCATGATTGCCAATAATATATTCTATTTTTATTCCTTTTTCACGAAGTTTCTTCAAAACCGTTAATGTTCTGTAAAAATACTTTGGAACGACCGTCTTATAATCGAACCAATAATCAAACAAATCCCCCACTATGTATAATGTTTCACAATCCGCAGAAATAGCTTCAAGAAACCTGATTAACAGCGACTCCAGCTCATAATCTTTCTCTCTTTCCAAAAACCCGAGATGAACATCAGAAATAAAATAAACCATAAATAGAAATAAATATTAAAAATATTTTGGAAAAATTTGTTTAAAATTGTTAAATTATTATTCAGAAAAATAAAGAATTTTTTTTTAATACAACAGTAATTAATAAAAAGCTGAAATAAATTGCAGAGTGTCCGATGAAACGAATTTTTTATTTGCCTTTGGTACTTCTTGCTTTGAGCGGGTGCATATCTCTGAAATCCGATTATCCTGAGATAAACTATTACCGTTTAAACCAGGAACCCGGCTCATTTACAAATATCGGCACACTCAACGGGACACTCGAAATACGGAATTTCACAACATCCCGTGAATACGATACCGAACACCTGCTTGCCGTTTGGGAGGACACAAAATTACAGAAATATTATTATCACCGTTGGGTAACGCCCTGTCCGGAACTCCTTACAGATTTTTTTGTGAATCGCTTTATTCAGTTAAATGTCTTTACGGGAGGCACGGTCAAATCAAACACAATCCTTGTTCCTGATTTTATAATGGAAGGGCAGATAATTGAAATGCTTGCCCATAACAGCAAAAAAGATGATGCAGGTTCAAATTATGTTTTGATTTCCGTACAGATTAATATTGTCCAAAGAGAGCCGCTTAAATCAGAAAAAAATATTATATTAAATAAATTATATACTATTTCCTTTCCTAGACCAAACAGTGAAGTAACAAATATCCCCCCTGCATTCAGCAAGGCTCTGTCTCAATTGGTGGACAAACTGATGGTGGATGTTTACGAAGTTTTACCCAACTATCAGAATAAACCGAAGTAAAATTTAATCATAAAATCAAACACAAATTTTTTCTTTATACTTATAATCATTAATTTATAAGATTATTAAAAATAAGTATTCTAATTTTTGGATATGTGACCATAAAAAAGAATTCGTCATTCTGAGCGCAGCGAAGAATCTATCTTAATCTTCTTTCTTCGCTATTCTGAAACTGGATTCTTCAGTACGTTCAGAATGACAATTTAAAATTATCAAAAGTAAAAATAATTTATTTTTTGTAGATGAAGATTATAAATAAAATTATCCTGATATTATTCTTTTTGATTTCAACAAGCTATGTCTATGCAGACAAATGCAAAGACTATAAAATTTATGATGCTCCTGAAGATATAAATTCGTTCGGTATGGATACAACGAATCATTGGTGGGCATTGCTGGGAACATATTCAACTGTCAGCACCCTGATTATTGACGGGCAAAAAGCAGGAACATTTGTCGAAATCAGAAATTTGATTTTCTCGCCTGACGGCAACAGGTGGGCATTTTTCGGAAGGGATAATGTTCAATGGCATGTCGTTACAAATGATACGATATTCGCCTTACCCGGAACAGATGTAAAGGAAATGCAGTTTAGTCCTAATTCGGAAGCATTGGTTTATTCGTATATGGAAGGCGATTACGAAGTAATTATTATGCCGGGTCGTAGAATTCATGTTTACCAAAGGCAGGGTACTTTTTTTCTGAGCCAGGATGGTCGGAAAATTGCTTTTATGGGTTATCGCGGTGATAAGGTGATATTAAATATTAATGGAATTGAGAGTACGGCTTATGACGATATTAAACCTTTCGGCTTTAGTAGCGACGGAAAGATGATTTATGCTGTTTTTAACGGCATTACCTGGGAGGTATTCAGAGGAGAAGATGTTGTAACAGATTCATACAGCAACATCACAGAAACAGCCATTAATCTCGAGGGAACGGTTGCGGCTTTCATTGCACGGCAGACTTCAGGAAATTATATTACTATCATGCTGTCGGATGAATATTACAATCCGATAGTCGGTAAGCCTTATGATGCCGCATACAACCTGATTCTTCATCCTCATACCTCTTTAGTATGTTATGCGGCTCAGATTGCTTCGAGTAATCTGGTGGTCTTGAATAATACTGAATATTCCGGCGGACTTGAAAATAGCAAACCTATGTTTACCTATGACGGTTCCGAAATTTATTTTGCCGGCTGTGATATAGATTGCTTTCTTAACATTAGCGGGAAAAAATATCCTGTTTCAACTATGCTCAATTTAAATAGTTATTATGCTAAAAAGCCTGGGAACAACTCTATCGCCTACTCTACTAGTTCTTCAATGATAGTAAGAGAAATAGAAAGCGGGACGATGTATGCCGGGATGATGGTGGATACTTTAATTTCTCCACGTTATAATTGGCGTGAAGACCGCTATGAAACTCTCGGCAAAATAAATAAAAGATTATATTTACTTACTTGTGCTTTTTAAAATTTAACTTGAATTTATCAATATTTCTTTTAATTCGTCTTTACAGTTAATTAATTTTATAGAAAAAAATTATGCATTTAAAAAAACTGATTCTTGTTTATTTCATCCTGATTTTTGCAGGAGTAAGTAATTCTTACTCTCAACATAAAACCATAAAGCCTGATTTTAATCAAATAGGCAAATATGATGATTTGATTACACAGCTTAAAAGCAGGGATACGTCAGTGAATTTTTATGAACTACGTATGGCTTTTACCCAATCTCCTTACTACAATCCTTATTCGACAGAAATATCCGATTTAAGAAAAAAGATGTACGATGCACTTATTCTCAAAAATTATATAAATGTTCTTGAATATGCTAATCGAATCCTTGATAGCAATTATCTCGATTTGTTTGCTCATTTCTTTAGCGATGAATCATATCAGCATGTTAATTTACAGGAAGAAGCAAAATATCACAGATTTATATGGAGGGGATTGTTAAATTCAATAATTAAATCCGGGGACGGACTTAGCCCTGAAACGGCACACCTGGTAATTTCCTCAAGCGAGGAATATTTTGTATTATTTATTTATGGATTCGAATCTAAAAAGCAGACTACACAAAATTTCAAAAGTGAATCAATTGACGCTATAGAAGCCGTTAATTCAAAAACGAAAGATACTTTAACACTTTATTTTAATACAACATTATTACTATATTCTTACAAAAATAGAAACTAATTATAATGATAAAATTATATACTTATAATTTGAGATTTGTAAATTAATCATGGACATTCTTTTAATAATTTTAGGGATAATTTTAGGAGGCTTCACAGCATTCTTAACCTCGATTTATACCTCTCTCCCTATTGACAAGCTCAACTCGATTTTAGCAGAGAAAAATAAAGCAACAATACGTCTTCAAAAGCTCAGAGCTCATTCTGACGAATCATTGAACAGCTTTTTGATTTTGGAAATACTATTTTATGGAATTGTATTTATTGCATGTGGCAGATATATATCATATAATTTCGAAAGCTGGTTATTTATTTTATATGCCATAATAATTTTATTGCCTGTCACAATAATTTTTCGTGCGATTTTATTTTCATTAGGTAAAAGATATGCTGGGAATCTTGCTAAAGCCTTATTCCCAATCTTCTCTATAATTACATTTATCATATCTCCCGTTTCGATATTTATGAATTATTTAAATTCAAAATCCGGTGTCAACAATGAAGAAGCATCGCGCGAAGAGCTAAATGCGATGGTCGAAACAGCCAGAGAAGAAGGTTCAATTGAACCTGAAGAATACAGAATTTTGAAAAATATTATGCATTTGAAAGATGTAATAGTCTCTGATGTTATGACACCACGAACAGTAGTTTTCAGTTGTGAAGCAGACAAAACAGTCAGCGAGGTTATAGATTTACCTGAATTG
>JBEKWK010000174.1:0-7058 GCA_049513175.1 FCB group bacterium | reverse complement strand
ACTTGTGTAGCCGCAAGTCGGACTATCATCAGCATTGGTGAAAAGAACGGGAATAATGATAATACTACTGACAATACTCCATCAGGATTTGAAATTACGGAACCAATAAATAATATCGGTATAACTATCATCATAGATACGGGAGCCTGTAATTGCTGGGCATCGGATTCCTGGTCAACTGCTGAGCCAACTGCCGCGAATAGCGTTGCATATAAAAAATATCCCGATAAAAAATAAAATATAAATGCTACAAAAAGCCATGGTGAAATATATGGTAGCTCAAATCCGGCAGGAAGTGATGTATGTTGAACTGAAGACATCATACCTTGCTTCATTATTGTATCAGGTCCAACAAATTGACCAACTATACTTCCACCAAAATTTAACAGAACTGCAGAAATAATTACCCAGAATAAAACTTGTGTCAGACCGACCGCACCTATACCGATAACCTTACCCATCATTATTTCAAAAGGTCTTGCTGAGGAAGCCAATACCTCGACTATCCTATTTGCTTTTTCTTCGATTACACCTCTCATCACAAAAGAACCATAAATAAACATCAGGATATAAATCATAAATCCCGCTATGTATCCCACAATAGCATAGGCTTCGGTATAATCCTTGACGTTTCCTGTCTCGGTAATTTTAATTGTGTTAATATTAATTCCTTTTTCGACTAATTCAATTACTTTTAAATCAGCACCGGCATCCTTCAATCTAATGTTGCGAGTAATACCTCCCACATCGTTATTTAATTTTGATATAAAAGCTAATCCTCCTCCGCCTCTTGTATAAACAGTAGCATCTCCCGATTTAATAAAATCTTTTGGAATAAGTAAATATCCATCAAGTTTTTCATTCAAAACATCTTTTCTGAGGCTTTCTTCAGAGTGGGTTGTAAGAAAATATTTGGCAGTATCGGCTTTAACGACAAGTTTACCTATTTGTTCAGTTTTATCGAGAAATGCAATGTTTCTTTCAGTGGCGTTGCTCGAAAGCATCGTAATTACTACCGGCACAATTATAAACGTAAGCATAAGAATAGGTCCGAGTAGAGTACCTATGATAAAACCTTTCGTCTTCACTTTCGTAATATACTCATGAGATATAATAGTGAATATCTTGGATGTTGATTGTTCTATTTTCATAATCTTATAATCAGTAATCAGTTGTCGGTTATCAGTTTTCAGTATTTAGTTTTTATTAAATCTAAAATCTACAATCTAAAATCGTAAATAATTTTATGCTCTTTGCTCCTGTTTTGTTACAACATCAATAAAAATCTCATGGAGACTTGGTTCGACAAGTTCAAATTTAATAATTTCTACATGTTGCATAGCTTTCTCTAAAATTTCTTTTGATGTGTAGCCACTTCCTGTTATGCGGAACTCTGCACGGTTATCGGTACGGTTAATAAAATTTAAATTGCGAAATTCATCTAAAAATCCGGCATCACCCTCAAATTCTATTAAGATTGTATCTCGCCCATATCTGGATTTAATATCTCTTAAGCTTCCTGAGAGAACTAATTTACCTTTGTCAATCAGGCAGATATTATCGCATAACTGCTCAGCTTGCTCCATCACATGAGTTGAAAGTATAATAGTCTTTCCCTGCTCTTTCATGTCATAAATTATTTTCTTAAGCAATTCAGTATTAATGGGGTCGAAACCGGAAAAAGGCTCATCTAAAATCATTAAAGAAGGATTGTGTAAAATTGTACTTATGAACTGAATTTTTTGCTGCATGCCTTTTGATAATTCCTGTATTTTTTTATTTTCCCAGCCCTGGGCATCCATTTTCAATAACCAGCTTCTTGCCTCGGATTGGGCTTTAGCTCTCGTTAAACCTTTAAGCTGTCCGAAATAAATTAGCTGGTCAATAACTTTTATTTTTTTATATAAACCGCGTTCTTCAGGCAAATATCCGATGTCATTTTGTTGAAGTGAGCCGACAGGTTTTTCAAAAAGATAAATATTTCCCTCATCAGGCATCAATATATTTGTTATCATTCGTATTGTGGTAGTCTTACCTGCACCGTTAGGACCAAGCAAGCCGAAAATATGTCCCTTACCGACAGTAAAGGAAACATTACTTACAGCTTCATAATTTCCAAAACGTTTAAATATATTTTTTACCTGCAAAACATCCATAATTCAATTTTAAATTTTAGATTCTAGATTTTAGATTAATTTGAAAAATTAATTATAAATTCCAAAAAATCGCTTTAATTATTCTATTATTTAAATAATATATTACAATCGAACAAATTTTATGATTTTAAATTGTTAATTAATATTTAATTCTAAAATCGTCAATCTAAAATCGTACATCAATTGTTATTTTCAGATTCAAGATAATCATTATATCTGAATTGTTTTCTTCCCTTCCAGCTTCCTTTATGGTAGGCATAACTTGCCAATAAAGGCAGTGCAATAGTAGCTTCACTGAAAACCATCTGCTCATAAGTTGTTTCAACTTTTCCCCATGAGCTTGCTTCCTTCAAAGTCGAACCGGATAATCCCCCGTCCCTTTCATCGGCTACAGTTATTTGTATTGCATATTTATGCATCGGTGCATCTACGCCCAGCACATCACAGGCAACGACAACGTCCTGTGTGAAATTTTTGGGAACGCCGCCGCCAATCATTAGTAAGCCTGTTTCAACAGCTTTGATTTTGAGCTTTGTCAGTTCGAGGAAATCTTTAGCAGAATCAATTGTAACCAGTGGTCCTTTGTTATGATACTGGTGATGAATAAGCCCAAAGCCTGCGGAACAATCTGAAAATGCAGGAACGAAAATCGGAACACCGTTTTCATAAGCATTACGGATTACCGAATATTTCCCGGTTTTATTCAACACAAGCCATTTGCCCATCTCGGTAATAAATTCTCTTGAACTGTATGGACGCCGTTCAAGTGAATTTGCTATCTCGGCAACTGTCATATCACAAACACGAAGGTCTTCCTCATCAATAAAAGTATCATATATTCTGTCAATCATTAAGTCACGCAATTCATTATCATCAACCGAGGGATGACCAAGATAATGCTTGAAACCGAGTGCTTCGAGAAAATCCTGGTCAACAATAATCGCACCCGTAGATACAATTGCGTCGAGCATATTGTTTTTTATTAAATCAACGACAATGTCTTTCAAACCGGCACTGAAAAGCGAACCTGCTAAAGTCAAAATAACAGAGCATTTTTTATCCTTAAGCATCCTGTCATAAATATCTGCAGCACGATGAAGATTCTTTGCCTGGAAAGCCATCTTCCCCATCGCATCTACAAGTTCGATTACATTGTGCTTTTTTATATCGATATGTTCAACAATTTTTTTGGAATTAAGATAATCAGTTTTCTTTGCCATTAAGTTTCTCCAATGTTTCGATAAAATATATTAAAAGAAATTTAAATTCAATTTGATTTTACAGGATTATTGCAGGATTTGGTGTATCATATACTTTTTGAATAATCTTCAAGAAATTTTATTTCATCAGGTGTTAATGACTCTTTTCCATGAATACCAAGTTTATCTAAAATCTCATTCAGCCTGTCTTCAGTCAAAATTGGTTTTATATTATCATTATTTACATTTTTCAAATTCTGCTTTAATTTTCTTTCTTCCTTAAATGAAATCAAAGCAGGTGTTAATTCTTCAGGTCTCGGAATTGTTAAGTCTGATAGAATAGGTTTTCTCGATAATAATTTCCTTGTTAATCTAATTTGAAGATATGCAATAAAACCGCTTGTCACGCCAAATATCATACCCGACATTCCACGAATAAAAACTTCATGCACTCCTGAAAATAAGGAATGTAAAAAAACAGAAATAAACCAAATGCAGAAAATAATTGGAATGACTGTAGTTGTTTTTAAATTCTTATATTTAATAAATCTGAATTTATTTTTAATATTAATAAAAAGAAAAAATGTTAATATAAAAAATGAAATGCCTTCCATGCCTGTAAATACCAAAGAACTTTTCCAATAAACAAGCGTCAGGATTGTTCCCTGTAAACAGAATAATAGAAAAAGTAATATTGGAAACATCACCCTGTGGAAAAGCTTTTCAAGCTTAGGTGCAAAAAAAAGAAAAGTAATAAAAAATAATAAATCGCTTTCTAAAGTACCTCCGGCAAAAGGAAAAGAAAACAAACGCCATAATTGCATCTTTTCAAAAATATAATCCGGTTTTAGTGATATAAGACTGGATATATATCCATTGGTTAGTAAATTTACTAAATATACAGATGAGACAAGAAATAACATTATAAAAGAAAATGGTAATATTCTTGCATTGTGTTTATGATTATATGCAGGATAAAGAGTATCACTCCCCGAATAGTCAATATTTTGATTGCTATTAAATGGCATCATTTATTCCAAAGAATTCAAAATGGACAATATTTTTGACTTATCCGTACTTTCATAAAAATCCTGATTGATAGCAACCATCGGAGCTTCACCACAAGCACCCATACACTCTACTTCTTCTAATGAAAATTTACCGTCAGCAGTACATTCATTATTTGTTATTCCAAGTTCGGAATTTAAAAATTTTAAAGTATCTTCTCCGCCATTAATCATACATGAAACATTTGTACATACCTGAATATGGTATTTACCCATCGGCTTTTTATAATACATTGTATAAAAACTCACAACGCCGTGAACATGAGAATAAGGCAACTTCAAAGTATCGGCAACTAATTTTTTGACATCATCCGAAATCCATCCGAATTTTTTTTGGGCAAGCCAAAGTACAGGCATAACGGCTGCCTTGGTCTCAGGATACCTTGACTTAAGATTTTCGATTTGCTTTAAATCCGCAACAGAAAAAACAATTTCCATTATACAATAGTTCCTTTTCGTTCAATTTATCAGATTACAATTTACAAAACTTTTTTTTTAAATATATAATTTATACTCCATAATGATTTATACACATTATATAACTAAATTATGATAGAAAGTTTAACTTTGAAAATATTGTTTTTGTTATTATATTGTTAACTAAATATTAAAAAACGGTAAAAGATACACAATTAGTATTAAAAAATAATTAACAATATAAATAACAAATAAGAGGATTTGTATGAAAAAATCACTATTACTCATTATTTGTGGGTTAATTGTATTATCTGTAAATCTGTATTCAGCAGATGATACATTACGCTATTGGACACCCGGAACTGTTACAAATATCCCGAATGCCACGAATCAATTTGCAATATTCTATCCCGACAAACCATGTTTTATAAAACAAATCACAGTACATTTTTTCGGAGCAAGCGGAACTGCTACTGTTGTTCTTCTTGGAAGTGAGGGAGGTTCGAATCTTCCTGAAGAATTTGTATATACTAACCCTTCTAAAATCCTTGCAGTTTGGCAAAACATTAATGTTCCAACACAGCAGGGTTCTACAACTCCAATGCAATTAACTCTCAAAACTCCGGTTTGGATGCCTCATAACAGGTTTTTTGTAGGTGTTGTTAATTTAAGTTCAGGATTATATTTAGCAACTGATAAAACAAATGCTTCTCCTACATGCGAGTCAATCGCAGGTATTGATACTTCTTACTATTTCTACCAGGTTCTTTTTAATCCTGGAGATCCTCAAAACCTCTGGCAGTATGGCTTATATCATTATGCAATGGATGCAATTGTTAACTACCCTGCACAAACTCCTTCTACCCACCTTGTTGATGTTACATCCCAGGTCGGAATACCGATAGATATTCCAAATACTTCTTCTGCATGGGCAGATATTGACGGTGATGGTTACCAGGATTTACTTGTTAATGGCAGATTATTTAAAAATAATAACGGGCATTTTACTGAAATAACTTCACAAGTTGGGTTAAGCGGCAGAGCCGGTGGAAATGCTTTTGTTGATATGAATAATGACGGTTTTATGGATATACTTTTACTTCAAACTGCTGATGGTTCAAGCGAGGTTTATTTAAATGACGGGAACATGAATTTTACTAAGAAAAAACTTGCTATCCGGAAATTAGATGCCATTTCATGTTTCAGCATAGCTGATATAAATTATGATAACTATCCTGATATATTTATTGGACAGTATTGGACAACTCCCCCGACTGGATTGCCGAATTATTTTTATTATAATACTAAAACCAATGATTTCATTTTACAGCAAGGTATGTTGACAACTACTGACGCAAGACCTACACTCGGTTCACAATTCGTAGATTTCGATAATGACGGAGATTTGGATTTATATGTTGCAAATTACAATCAAACAGAAGACGAATTTTATCAAAATAATAATGGTGTTTTTACTAATATTATTACTCAAAAAGGAATTGACCAAAATAATGACCCGAAGCTCCCTCAAAACCATGACAATGCAACCGGGGTAAGCTGGTACGATTACAATAACGATGGTAATATGGATTTGCTTTTACCACAAGAAAATTATTCAAGATTTTTACCGACGGACCACCGGGGAACAACGATTTATAAAAATTTAGGTCCTCCCAATTATAATTTTGAAAACACTTATAATCCTACGACATATGTATCAAGCGTAGGGATTGATATGGAAGAAACTCAATCAGGCGGAGCCTGGGGTGACCCGAATAATGACGGTTTAGCAGATTTTATCACAACAGCATATTTTGGATGCAGATATGTTACATTTTATCAGCAAAATGCAAATCATACATTTGATATAAAAACATGGGATTATCAGCTCGACGGTATCAGCACTTACCAGGATGCCTGTTGGGTAGATTTCAATAATGACGGTAAAGTTGACTTATCTATGAGCAATAATACTTTTTTCAGATTGTATGAAAACGAATTTAACACGAATAATAAATGGATTGAAATAGACCTCACACGGCAAGACACAGGTAAACTGAATACAATAGGTGCAAGAGTTAAAGTAATAAGTGGTGGAAATACCTATATGCAGGAAGTTACCTGCGGACAGGGGCAGAAAATGCAAAGACCTTACAGACTTCATTTCGGTCTCGGATTTAATAACACGATTGATAGTATATTAGTCCGTTGGCCCGGGA
>JBEKWK010000173.1:0-7094 GCA_049513175.1 FCB group bacterium | reverse complement strand
AGTAATACTGATTATTATAAAGCTATTTTAAAAAGAGATAACCTCGATTATATTTTTTCAAGGATAAATTTACTGGGATAAGCTATTGATTTTAGATTGTAGATTTACGATTTTAGATTTTAAATTTTAGATTAATAAATCGTATAATAAATTCTTATTGATAAAATTATTGGTAATTTTTTTTACATCAAGCGACTTTAACATTCCATCATTTCTAGAATCAATTCCAATAAAATCAATTCTTAAATCCCTTGATGCAACGAGGTCCCATTCCCCGTCGCCTATATATGTAATTTTTGTAAATTCTGTTGCATTATACATTTCTTTTGCCTGAGAAATTACATAAGAAATTATTTCTTTTCTTGTATTGTACAAATCAGCATTTCCATAGGGTATTTTATCAACAGAAATCCCAATACTATTTAATTTGATTATCCCTGAATTTCGCCAGCTCCCTGTAGCAACACCTATTATGAAATTATTATTTGCTCTTAATTCGTTAAAAAAATCTGATGCTCCGGGAATTTCTGTGAATTTTTTAGAATTATTTTTAAGTAAAATCATAAAATAAGATTTAAAATTTTCAAGCTCTTTTTGAATATCATCGATATTAAGTTCATTTCGTAGAATATTTATTGCAGTGCCATTATCATTATGAGATGAAAGTTTCTTGTACTCTTCCCATTTATTATCTAATAGCTTGAGATTATATAAATCGAAAAAGGTTTGCCGATACAAAGAATCATCAATTTCTGAAGTATCAGTCAAAGTACCGTCTATATCAAAAATTACCAGATGATTTTTATTCATACTTTTCTTTTAAAAGTTAATTAATTGATTTTGAATTTGCAAATTTTTCCAAAGTTTTAAGATTTAACCGTCCAACCCTGACGCTTGTAGGATTAAACATGCCCAAAACCCAAGGATAATCTTTTGTAATATCACTTGTATAATAGCTGAAATAAAGTTCATCACCAATAATAACTACTCCCGGATAAGATGTATCACCCCCACTCAATAAGTCAGATAAATAAATTAAATTGTAATTTTTGATTATGAATATTGCTGTTCTTTTTCTACTGAATAAACCGCCAAAATACCTTGTCAAACCCATTGATAGCGACTGATAGCGACCGATTGCATAAACATTCCCTTTATAAGTAAACAAAACAGGCCCGTCTAATCTTGTAACAAAGCTTTTTTTATAAGACGACCATTTATTATATGGGAAAGAACTTTGAAATATTATTGTAAATCCTTCTGGTGACTCAAAAATATTATCAGAACACTCCATCCTTCCGACAGCGATTAATGTTGAATCATTTAAAAAAGTTATTTCAGTTTCACTTGTATTATCGCCTCTGTAAATTTTGCTGACTATACTCCAGTTTTTAAAATCAGAAGATTTGAGTAAAAATGATTCACCACGATTTTTCCAATAAAAAGGTGCATACCATGTTATGCTATCTGATGTCTTGGGTCTCCAGATAAGCCATCCGTCATAATTTATTTCTTTAACATTTGACCATATTCTACCATCATTTGATATTGAATAAACAGATTTGGTAGGAGAAGCAAAAAAATGAGCGTTTTCCAAAGCAAAAAGAAACAGCCGGTTTTTTACAATTGCAAATTTTGGGTCCCTTATATCATTTCCATTTGCATCTAATTGTTTAAGTTCTTTCCATTTTTTTGCATCTGTTGAGGTCATAATAACAATTTTAGATTTGATGCTTCCTGAATGAAAGTGAGATGCAGTATAGGCTAAATAAAAAGAACCTTTCCAATATACCAGGTCAGTAAAAGCATTATGTTTTCCATCATTAACAATCTCCCAGGTCTCAATAGATAATTCGGCTCTTTGTTTGGATTCATTTGGACGGGTATACCAGTAAACAAGTAGACCGCTTATAATTGCCATTACAATTAAAATTACAATTCCGGTAATTCTGAAAATAGGACGTAAATACATCAATAAATAAAAAATTTCAAAATTGGTAAATACAAATTTAATTTCTAAATGTTAACTATAAGTTAAGGCATAGTTAAAAGTTTAATAATTTATTGAAAAATACTATAAAAATTCAAAACGTAAAAAAAAATTTATAAATAATCCGACAGCTAAACAAGCAATAGTTAATTTTATAAGAAAATCTGAAACTCTTTTTAATTACCCTATCAAATACTCTATAAATTAACAGAATGCTAATTTATTCCTAACAATCGGATGGTATTTTTGGATGTAAAAATTAATTATAAAAGGATTTGCATTTGAAAATTTGTATTGTATTTTTGATTCTCTTATTAATAGTTAGTGATTTATATTCAGCAACTATAAAAGGTAAAGTAAAAGATATCACAACCGGAAAAGCCCTTGTTGGTGCTACTATGATTTTGGTTGATTCAAAAAGTGGTGCAATAACCGATTCAAAAGGTAATTACCAGATTAAAGGTTTAGAATCGGGAACTTTGTCAGTAACTGCGAAATACATAGGATATAAAAAACAAACCAGGCAAATTTTAATATTAAAAAGCGATGATGAGGTCACTTTAAATTTTTCTATGGTTGAAGAAGGAATAAAAACAGCGGATGTAATTGTAGAAGCCCGTGCAGATAAGGAGCTCGAATCTTCCGCCAGACAATCAGAGAAGCAGGCATTAAACGTTATAAATGTTATCACAGCCGAAACCATTGACCATTCAACAGACAAAACCGCAGCGGACGCTTTGCAGAGAGTATCGGGGCTGTCGCTGTACAGAGACCAGGGTGAAGGCAGGTATGTAATAATGCGTGGACTGGAACAAAGATTTAGCAATACTTTGGTGAACGGAGTAAAAATTCCAAGTCCTGAATCTAAAGACAGGTTTGTACCACTCGATATTTTCCCTTCTACCTTGCTGGAAAGAATTGAAGTAACCAAAGCCCTGACTCCCGACATGGAAGGGGATGCAATTGGAGGAACGACAAACCTTGTAATCAGGGAAGCCGGTAATGAACCAACCCTATTTGTAAATGCTTATACCGGGTATAGCGAACAGTTATTAAATTCTAAATTTTATACATTCAACAAAAATGCTGTTAGTGATTTAGACCCTGACAGAAAATATGGTTCAGTCAGCGATGCTAACCCGACAGTATTGGTAACCGGGAGAAAATCCGTTACATCAAGTGATTTTAGTTATGACAATCTTAAGTTTAAGGCTGAAAACGCCCCGGTTGACCAAAATTTTTCTATAGTATCGGGAGCCAGGTTTTTTGACCAAAAATTTGGAATAATCGGGTCAGGTGTCTATCAAAATACCTACAATAGTTATCTGGAGGATGACTATTCTATGGATAATTCCCTTTTAAATAACAATTATATTCCCGTACCGCTTCAACAAGACGGGAGATATTATTCTACAAATAAAACTCGATTGGGAGTTGCTCTTAAAACCGATTATATATTTGATGAATCAAATATTCTGAAATTCAACGTTGTATATGTAAACCAGGAAGTAGCCGAGGTCAGATTTGATACTACTGTCAACATAGGTTATTCGAGAGGTTCAGCCGATTTTACTTATGATTTCCGTTCGGCATTAAGATATGAAAATGTAAAAAATTTACAGTTAGAGGGCAGTCATCGTCTATCAAAGGCTATAAACCTTAAATGGACAGGTACATTGTCCGATGCGGTTCAGGACAGACCTGACGAAGCTCAAATCGAAGTATTTCAGAATTATGACAACAATCATGTTATTCAGCCTTTCCAGGGACTCAACCATATAACAAGAAGCTGGAGGAAAAATGATGATAAACAATATTTAGGGAAAATAGATATTGATTATTTACCGGATTTTATCGAGAATTTATCTTTCAAAGGCGGTGGTTTGATTCAAACTATGTCACGGGCAAATTTCGAGAATGATTACACTCTCTCCCCAATTCGGATAAATGGTCAGACGCAGCCATGGAACGGTGTTGACAGTGCCGTTGTAACTCCAAGCGCTGCTTATGGTAACCCGGTATTCGGCTATCAGAATTATCAAGCTAAGGAAACGATTTTATCAGGATATTTATCATTTTATTATATTTTGGATAATATTGATATTCTTGGCGGAGCAAGATTTGAAAACACACATGACAATTACTATACTGCTGCAGCAGGACTTCAAAGTGCCGAGGCGATTGTCAATTATACCGACATTCTTCCAAGCCTGCACATTAGATATAGATTAAATTCAGAGGAACAAATCAGATTTTCCATAGTAAAAACTTTAATCCGTCCCGGCTATTTTGATTTGGTACCTGCCCAGGATCGGACTGATATACAAACTACTACCGGCAACCCATATCTTAAGCCTTCACATTCTCTAAATATTGATGCCAGATATGAAATTTACCCGGCACCAACAGACATCTTCAGTCTCGGAGTTTATTTCAAAAAAATTGACGATGAAATCGAAGTTACGACAGATTACAGTGACCCCTTAAACACGATTATCGAGAAAAAAAATGTAGGAATAGTTTATGCAGAAGGATTTGAATTAGTCGGTGCAAAACACTTCGGAAATTTTGCCGTTGTAGCAAATTATTCGTTTATAAATACAAACATTAAAACTTTAAAGTATATTTTGACTAAAGACGCAAGTGGAAACCCGGTTATCCCTGTTCCATCTTACATACAATCAAGAGAGATGGTTGGTGCTTCCCCTCATATATTAAATCTTTCACTAATATATGATAATAAGGATTGGGGAACAACCCTGCAAACAGCTTATAATCTTACCGGAAAAAGATTGGAACTTGTGAACCCGGACGACGGAATGGACCAGTACCAGCTTACAATTCAAGAGCTTGATTTTTCTTTTGAGCAGAATATTTTTAAAAGTTTTAAAGTCTATTTAAAAATGACAAATTTATTGAACACTCCGACTCAAATCGTAATTCCAAGTGGACAATATAAAGTTTTTAATACATTAACTCAGCGAATTGATTATAACAAAATGAGAGCAAATATAGGATTTTCTTATAAACTATAATTATTTTTTCACTATTTAAGGATTTGTTATGAAATTTACAAAACTCAACACTATTCTAATCATTTTAACAATTATAGGAACTTTAATTTTGAGTTCCTGTGCAAATGACAACAGCGTTTCAGCTCCTGTCGTTCCTCCAAGCAATCCAATTAACTCGGATACTATTACAGGTTTAATAAAAGGCACTTTATTAGCAGGTAAAACTTATTATATGAAGGATTCCATTATTGTTAAAGCCGGAGATACTCTTTTGTTCCAGGCAGGTGCTAAATTATTAGTCATTAACGGTTCAGGCGTAATGTATATCAGGGGAAATTTAATATCGAACGGCACACAAAGTTCACAGGTTTATATACAACCGATTCCGGCTCGTCAAACTAACGGTATAGGCAATCCAAGCGGATGGGGAGGTATTGTATTCGATTCGGGTATGGTTGTGAAATTGTATTGGACTCATGTCGAAGGTACAGGTGGTAATGACTATACCGGACATGCAATTCGCAGTCTCCAGGTTACTTCAAATGCCACTAATACGACAACAAATGATATTGAAGATTGTTGGTTTATCAATACCACAGACGATGGTTTTGAACAAAGCGGCGGAACTTGCAAAATCCTTAGAAATACCTTTTGGCAGGTGGGTCAGCCTGACGGTGATGCGGTTAACCTTAAAAGCGGTGTACAAGGTGAAATAGCATATAATGTTGTATGGAATGACGGCGGTAATTGCATTAAAATTACTTCAGGTAAAACCACTCGTGCAACAGATGTTTCTGTTCATAATAATACTTTCGTTGCATCAGGCAGACGAAGAGTTACAGAATTAGGTTATGGTGTATTATTGGATAATTCAGCCAGGGCTGAAATTTATAACAATATTATAGGCGATAATTACCAACAAATAGAGCTGACTTCCGGCTGCGATACATCAAAAACTTTATATGGCAATAATCTTTTCTTCGGCAGTGCTGATTCACTAAAAACACTTTCAAATATATACCCATCGGATGGTTGGGGTAAGGTGCAGGCTTCTGATGTATTGGACAGAAGCTCAAACCCGCCGAAAGCCTATGATGCTTCGACATTGTTTACATCTTATACATTTAATTGGACATCAACTACCGATAATAATAATTATCACTTAAAATCCGGTTCACCTGCTTTGGGGAAAGGTTTAATGGCTTTACCTGCTGGATGGACCTGGAATAATCCGGTTGTTTCTTTTAATGGTGACCCGGATATCGGAGCTTTCACCACTTCGGCAAACAGCCATAAATAAAATTTATTTAATAGTGTTGCTTTTGTCATCCCGGGCGATAGACATTTAATATAGTCTGTCGCCTCTTATTTTTTTAGGAAAAAATATTTACAAATGATAAGGTATAAAATGAAAAATAAAATTACACTTAATTATGGAAAACAATTAATAACTCTTACAGTTTTATTAATATTCTTTTTAAATCTGAATATTTTTCCTAAAGCCCCAAAAGATACTGAATCTAAATTGACTTTAGGAGAAAAATCTCTGAATTTTCTCATCCTTAGCGACTGGGGACGGGACGGAATTAATGATACTACTAAAAAAACACCTGGACAACTAAAAGTTGCTAAGCAATTAGGAGAAACAGCCAAAGAAATTAATGCTTCATTTCTTGTTACATGTGGAGATAATTTTCATGGTAAAGGTGTTCCTACCGCAAGTGACCCTTTATGGAAAGTCAACTTTGAAAATGTTTACACATCTCAATCTTTAATGATTCCGTGGTACATCACTCTTGGGAACCATGATAATGGTGGGAACGTGGAAGCCGAGCTTGAATATGCTAAAACCAGCAACAGGTGGATTCAGCCTTCAAGATATTTTTCATTTGAAAAGAAAATTAATGAATCCATTGTAGCACTCTTTGTAATTCTCGATTCATCGCCATTTATCGAAGAGTACCTTAAAGAAACAAAAGACGGACATCATATTAAAGGGCAAAATACTGATTCGCAAATCAAATGGTGCGATAGTGTTCTAAAAACATCTAATGCAAAATGGAAATTTGTATTCTATCATCATCCGGCTT
>JBEKWK010000172.1:0-7101 GCA_049513175.1 FCB group bacterium | reverse complement strand
AAGAGAATAATTTAATAAATTATAATACGATTTCTAAGCAAGGTGTCAATAAAATTAATTTCAATGTTTCTTCTTTAAACCCAGGCAATTATATTTGCAGATTAACATTAGGTAAAAAAATTATTACAAAAGAATTTGAAATAAGAAGATAAAAATTTCAAGAAACAATTTTCAAGTGTTAAGGAATATCATCGGTTTTAAATTTAATTAAATAATAATGGTGTAATTAATATCATTTTTGGGGATTAATTATAATTAAAACCTTTACATAATAAGCAGATTATAATGAATTATTGATATTAATTTAAAAAATGATAAATTTGCATAAACATAATCTTTATTCTTTATATAACTTAATCGGAAAATGCCTGAAAGTAAGAAAAAAATAGAAAAAGTAACAGTTCCACAAAATGAAGAATTAGATAAGGCATATAAAATCCTTACCATTGACGATGACCAATGGATAATAAAATTATTAGCCAGGCAATTATCTATATGGGGATTCAAACCGATAGGAGCCGCAGATGCTTTTGAAGGAATAGCACAGGCTATAAAACATAAACCTTTACTTATAATCCTGGATTTGATTTTACCTGAAGTAAAAGGTGACGCTTTACTTAAAATGTTTAAGAAAATAGATGAAATAAGTGACATACCCGTATTGATATTATCAGGTAACTTAAATAAGGAAATAGTGGGTAAAACATTTAAGGACGGAGTATTCGGATATATTTCCAAACCTTTTACCAGTGACATATTATTGGAAAAAATCCGTGAATCCATTAAACCGGAAATATTATCAAACCTACCAAATTTACAAGTTCTATTAAAAGAGACCAATAATAATCCTGTTTTATAAAAGTAAAAATATATTTAATCACCGTTAAACTTGTTAATATAAAAGTTTGCCTTTATTTTTGTTATGTCTGATTAATACAATGAATCATTTTAACAATTATAAAGGAGTTTTTATATTATGGGACAAACGATGGTTCAGAAAATTTTGGCTAAGGCTACAGGAAAGAACAAAGTCGAGGTAGGAGATATTGTCGAGCCAAAAGTTGACCTTGCAATGTCTCATGAAAATGGTGCTTTGGTAATAAACCAATTTCTTGAGATTTTTAATAATACAGGATTAAAGCCAAAAGTATGGAATCCTGAAAACATTACTTTAATTTTTGACCACAGAGTACCTGCCGAAAGCAAGAAAACAGCCACAAATCAAAAATTAATACGTCAATTTGTAGCAGATAATGGTATTTTAAAATTCCATGATATTCGGGGTGACGAAATGGGTATCTGCCATCAGATACTTCCTGAATATGGATATATTAAGCCGGGAACTGTCGTTGTTGGCACAGACAGTCACACAACGAGCCATGGAGCATTAGGAGCATTTTCATTTGGTATCGGTGCGACGGAAATGGCTTCAGTATGGGCTCTCGGAACTGTATTGAATGTTGAGGTTCCGGAAACTATTAAGGTTGTAGTTAATGGTAATTTTGATAAATGGGTTGCTCCTAAAGATTTAATTTTATATTTAATAGGAAAGTTATCAGCCGAAGGTGCAAATTTCAAGGTTATTGAATATCATGGTAATACAATAAAAAATATGTCAACATCCGGAAGGCTTACAGTTTGCAATATGAGTGTCGAATCAGGAGCAACTTCAGGAATTGTACCACCTGATAAGGAAACAGAAAGATATTTAAAAGAAGCAGCAGGTACTAACGGTAACTTAAATATGATGGAACCTGACAGTGATGCTAAATATTGTGAGACTATTGAAATTGATGCATCTAAATTATCACCGCAGATAGCTTGCCCCCATACAGTAGATAATGTGAAATCAATCGAAGCCGTTGAAGGTACAAAGATTGACCAGTTTGTAATTGGTTCATGCACAAACGGCAGATTCGATGACCTGGAAATTGCCGCAAAAATTCTAAAAGGCAACAAGGTAAAAAAAGGTAAACGGATGCTTGTCTTCCCTGCTTCAGCAAAAGTATTTATGCAAGCATTACAAAAAGGAATAATTATGGATTTCATGGAAGCGGGAGCTGTTGTTATGAATCCAGGTTGCGGTCCATGTCTTGGTGTTCACCAAGGAGCATTAGGTGATGGAGAAGTTTCACTATCAACAACGAATCGCAATTTTAAAGGGAGAATGGGAAATCCGAATTCGGAAGTATATTTATGTTCACCGGCTGTAGCCGCTGCGAGTGCAATTACAGGAGTTATTACAGACCCAAGAAAAGGAGGTTCTTAATATGTCAAAAGTAATTTATAAATTAGAAGATGATATTTCTACCGATATAATTTATCCCGGTCGTTATATGGCTACTGTTCTGCCAAGTGAGACACCTCAGTACGCATTTGCTGACATTACGGAATTAAATAAAATGTTAAATGAAAAAAAAGCTGCACCTAAAAGTATTATTGTTGCAGGTAAAAATTTCGGATGCGGCTCTTCTCGTGAGCAGGCGGCATCTACACTCAAAGGTTATGAATTAATTATTATTGCAAAAAATTTCGCCAGGATATTTTTACAAAATAGCATTAATCTTGGTTTACAGACTATTATCTGTCCCGATATCGAAGCCGGTTCCGGAGATGAAATTGAAATTACACAGGATAAAATTCTAAATAAAACTACCGGAAAAAGCTTTAAAATTATCCCTTTGCCAAAGTCAAGACAGGAAATAATTAATGCCGGAGGATTAATCCCTTATACAAGGAAGAGATTGTTGGAAACCTCTTGAATTGTGAATAATAACAAAATTTATAATTGAATAAATATAATTCCCGCGAAAGCGGGAATCTATTTTGTGAGTTGATAGCCTAATTACATTAAATTTTATCACATTAATAAACACCTGTAAAGCTTAAAGATAACACTAAACCTAAATCATGTGGTACGGTATTTGAATTTAATAAAAATAATTGATATGCACCTACCCTCAAAATAATTTGGTCAATAATATGAAAACCTACTGATTCTTCTAATATGGGTCCTAATGGTAATTTTAATTTTGTAGCATCTCCGTTTACTGTTTCAACCCCAATATTTAAACTTAGACCACCATTTAAGAAGAGTACATTTGTATTTTTAAACAGATTATAGTCCATACAATATCCTAGACTATATAATAATATCCCTTCACGAGAAATTGTATTTGGTTTTAAGGAAGAAATAAATGTCAGATTATGTTCAAACTCAAATTCGAATTGTGATTCTCTTCTTTTATGAAGATCTATACGTCCAAGACTCACAGCGTATTTAACCATATCACCTTTTAAGAATCTAAGATATTGACCCCATTTATATTGTGAATTTTTAAATCTAAGATTTATATAATTAATACTATCAGGTTGTGATTCTTCTTTTTTGGAAACAAGTTCAGCAAAAGCATTTGAATTAAATATAGAATCTTTCAATTTTAATTTTACATTATTATAATACCAAATAAAACTGGAAGAAACTTCCCATAATCCGTTTAATATTCGATAGGGAATTAATTCATAATAAAACGGTGTTGATATACTTAAAGAATCAGTTATTTGAACTTTTTCAATTTTATTTGAGTCATTAAGAAATGTGAATAAATAAGAAAATTTATGATGTACTTCCTCTCCAATTGTTAAGTTATTTATCCCTATTTTGTATTCGTTTATATATACATTAACCGGGTTGAATTTTTTTAGAGTAGTATCTTTTACAATAAATTTAATTAAAGAATTCTTTAGATATCTTACTAATGGTGTATCTATCATTAATGGAATATTGTTTATATAATCATATCCTATAATAGAATCTTTATTACTTCTGTTATCAATCACACTTTCAATTTTTAGACTATCTAATAGCACTTTCTTCCATGCTTTGGTAATTTTAAAGTCAGGTGCTTGAATGATTGGTGTATCCATAGTACAGGATTCGAGAAATAAAACCAATAGAAAGAATACTATATAATTTTTTTTACTTTCCTTTTCCATATTATTAATTATAGAAGAAAATAATCCAAATGAAATGTTATAATAAAAGGAAAAATTTTAATAATAAGTATTTAACAAAATGTAATATACTATTTTAATTAAAATATTATTAGTATAATTAAGAGAATTTCTAAACCTAATGACAATATTTTATAAAGTAACTTTTATTTCCCAGGGACTATTGCCGTTCGCTGCAATTTCGAGTAAATATAACCCTTCATAAGGAATATCAATCTTTTTTATAGAAGCATATTCGGTTTTAGAAGCATCTGCCCCAGCTTCCACATTAGATGCAATGATTATCTCAGGTAAAACATGCTGACCTGTCTTACCATCATAAAGAGTTACCATAAATCCTGCTTTTTGAGTATCAGGACATTTAATATCAAAAGTAATTTGTCCCTTTTTAAGTTCGAATAACTTGGTAACCTGGCTTCCTGTCCCTGCTAAAATTGTTGGGATTTGTAATGGGGAATCCTTTAAAGGTAATCTGTAAAATTCAATTTTCCATTCATCTGTAGCTTTTATATTCAAAGAAACATCAGATTTCTCACCTTTCCATTGAAAAATTTTAGATTCATTCGACCATCCCGATGCATCTTTGGCAAAGCCCAAATATGGTGCGAGGCTTACAGGCGGAAAGCCTGATTGCCGGCTAGGTAAAAATACTTCAAATTGATTTCCTGAGATTCCCCGATATTTAAAATTAACTATATAAGCACCTTTTTCCATAATAAATTTAGGTGTTGACCTCTCCCCTGTACCTGTTATTACAATAGTATTTTGATTTGTTGCTACGGTTACTCCGGAAACTGATGAATTTTCCTGTTGTTCAGAAAAAGGTTGTTTATTATTATTTTGTTTACCGCAACCCAAAAAAAAGACAGAAATAATAATAATTATTATTATGTGACTAAGATAAAATTTAATAGTTTTCATGTTGTACCTTAAAATTTGACGAAAATTGACTTTCTAAATTAGAAAAAAAATTAAGAAGATTATAACATTTTGGAAATCTATATTTCATGTGTTGATTTTAATATTATTTCAGAGAAAAATGGTATTTTTAAAGATAAAATAATTTAGAATAGCAAAAAAATAATATCATTACTTTTATAATTTTGGTTATTATGGTTGATAAAAAATTAATAAAGATACTTGAAAATATTTCTATTATTCTGGAAATAAAAGGGGAAAATCCTTTCAAAGCACGTGCCTATTCCAATGCGGCACAAAAAATAAAAAACGAAAATATAGATATCCACGAAGCGGTTAGGAATAATAATCTTGCTCGAATAAAAGGTTTTGGAGAAGCATTGCAAAAGAAAATTACAGATTATGTCCAAAACGGTAAAATGTCATACTATGAAAAACTAATTGAAGAAATACCTGAAAGTTTAATCGAGCTAACCAAAATACCTAATATAGGACCAAAGCGGGCAAAATTACTCTATGAGCAATTAAATATTTCTAATATTGATGAATTGGAAAAAGCCTGTCTTGATGGTAGACTTACTCAAGTTAAAAGGTTCACGGCAAATGTACAGGATGAAATTTTAAAAAGCATTCAAATCATTAAAGCATCAAGGTAAACATAAATATTTTATTCCGAAATATTAATTAAATAATTGATTTCAAAATTTGTTGGAAATAGAATCGTTACAGGAATATATTTTAAACTTTTTATTATTAATATGAAAAAAAATATCCTTTTTATTCTTTGCATAATTTCTATTTATGCACCATTTATTTTGAAGTGTGAAACTTTACAGAACCATTCAACAAAAAGCTTACCCTTAATGCTTCAGCCGAGATTGAACAAATTATTAATTGCTAAAATTAATTTGGGCAGAGGTATAGATACAAATCTGACGGAATCAAAAATTGAAGCCGCATTAACATTAGCATCTGAGGTCTCAGGAAAATACAGCTTAATTTCTACTTTTATAATGGATTCTGTAGCAAATAAAATGAAAGCGGAAAATATTATTCCATCGGCTTTAGCAGTAGCTGAAAAATTGAATGCCGACCAAATTCTTTTTATAAATATCAATCGTAAAGAAAATATGCTAAGGGTTGATATTTCATCGGTTGAGACTGATAACATTAATAGAAAATCCACCGGAACAGGATATGCATTGTTACATTATTTCGGTGAAAAAACCGGAGACCCACTATATGACCCTACAATTCTGCTTGCCGTACAAAGAGCTTTAGCTGACCTTGCAAAAGATTCATTAATGTTTGCAAATGCACCCGGAGGATTTAGAGTATTTCCTGCTCCTACTCTGGTTATTGGTGGAATTGATTTTCAGGACAGCTCCAAATTAATTGAATGGGAACTCTATTCCAAAAGAGTAGTAATATCTTATGATTTAGTTGAATCAATTTTCGAAGCTATAAGAGATAATCCTCATTATGCAGTATACGACACTCCTACTCGTGACTCTGTTTATGCTTTGTTCAATTTTGCATATGTTGAAAACTACAGACCTCCGTCAATAGATGAATTAAAAGTTTTGGATAAGTTTGAAGTGAAAATGTACATATCGGGCATATTCAGGCGAGTAAATAAGGGTGCCGAATTGGAATTATACTTATCTATAATTGACAAAGACCACTTAAATATTATCAATACTGTCAAAGGGATGCTATTGCATGATAATATTGATGAATTAAGAATACTGGCTAAGGATTTAGCGAAAAGGCTTTTAGAATAGTTAGCAGTCAGGAATTAGCAGTTAGCAGTTATTAATGAAAGTATTAAAAATTAAGAATTAAATATTGTTGTGAAATAATTTAATCTTTGCGACCATTGCGGGCTTTGCGTGAAATTTTCTATGTGTTCTTCGTGACTAATACTTTGTGAACTTTGTGTTAAAATGCCTTTTCTTCTCTTTCTACACACCCCTTAATCCCCTCTTGATAGAGGGGAAATATTAATTATAAAGGAAAAGAAGACAATGAAATAAATTTCGTATTACAAAACTTTATGAACTTTACAAACTTTATAAACTACTAACTATTTCTTACGAATTGTCATTTCTACTTTGACTTTTGGAGCTGAACCGTCACATGGCACGCTTACTATTTTATCAACAACAT
>JBEKWK010000171.1:0-7143 GCA_049513175.1 FCB group bacterium | reverse complement strand
TATTTCTTTATAAAATATTTATTTTGTTTATTCTCAACACCACCGGGGGATAATGCATTTACCCTGACTCCGGTCTTTCCCCAATAAGCGGCTAAATACTTGGTCAATGAAATTACTGCACCCTTTGCCGTAGGATATGCAACTGATTTATAAAATAATTGTTTGCCTTTTTTATTTTGATACAAAGATTGGTCGGGAGCTACAATACTATAAGTTGACGCTATATTGATTATACTTCCTTTTCCATTTTTAACTAATTCGGGACCTATTATCTGGCAGCACAGGAAAATACCGTTTACATTGACATCCATTACTTTCTTAAACAGGTCAAGAGGATAATTTTCAAATTTAGATTGAGAAAGACTTGAAGTTGGATGTTCGACCATGTCATTTATAGCGGCATTGTTTATAAGTATATCAATTGTCCCAAACTCTTTTATTGTTTTTTTTAAGAGATTTGTGATACTTTCAGGATTAGTTATATCACAAGTAATCCCGATAGACTGTGTAGGCAGTTTTGAGGCAAAAACACTACAGGCTTTTTCATTTAAATCGGTAACAACTATGTTCGCACCGGCTTCCGATAAAGCATAGCAATGCTGTTTACCTATTAAACCTAAAGCACCTGTAACTATTGCTGTTTTGTTTTTTAAGGAAAAAAGTTCTTGTTCTTTCATAGTTGGAATTTTTTAGGTTTAGTATTAAAATTACCTACTCTTCTAAATACAGGTTGAACGACCTCACCTTTTATTTTTGTTAGCAAATTGCCTTTTTCCACTGCATCATTTAAAAGAGGAAGAATTTTGTCATATACCTTTAATGTATAATCAATATCTTCCCGAGAATGGGAATACGACATATTATGAGAGCCTGACCAGAGAATCCCATTTTTAATTAGTTCCTGCTGGAGATGTGATTTCATTTCAAGCGGATTACCATAAGAAGCATCGAAGGCAATCAGTGTTCTGAAATTATATCCGATTGCTTTTATAAATGGAATATCATAGGATTCCACAAGTTGATTGATGCCGTCCTTAAGTGTTTTGCCAAATTTATCCAAATATTCAATAACATTTTTTTCTTTAAGTTCAAGTATGGTTTCTTTTGCTGCGGCAAGCGATAGAGTCTCGCCTCCAAAAGTTGTGAAGAAAAACACATCTTTTTCTAAAAGATTCATAATTTCTCTTTTCCCGGTAAGAATCGAAAGCGGCATTCCATTTGCAACTGCTTTTGAAAAAGTAGAAAGGTCTGCCTTAATTCCGAAATATTCCTGGGCTCCGCCCATAGCCATTCTGAACCCTGTCCACATCTCATCAAATATCAATACTATACCTTTTTCATCACAAATCTTTCGGATTTTATGGAGGAAATTATCTTTCGGTTCTTCAAATACAACCGGTTCAAGTATAATTCCCGCAGTGTCATCATCAATTGAATCAATAACCGAGTTTATATCGTTATAATTAAAAGTATACGTCATCTGTTGTATTGCTTCGGGTATGCCTTTGTTTCTATCTGTCACAGATATATACCAATCATGCCAGCCATGGTAGCCGCAACAAAGAATCGTGTTTTTTCCTGTGTATGCCCTTGCCAATCTGATAGCGGCACTTGTAACGTCTGCTCCTGATTTACTAAATCTTATAGATTCTGCATTCGGGATTATTTCATGAATTAATTCTGCTACTTCTAATTCAAGCGGGTGCATTAATGAAAATGTAATTCCGCTTTCCAATTGTTTCTTTATTGCATTATCAATTCTATCATAACTATAACCGAGTGAAAGCGGACCTACACCCATTGTGTAGTCTAAATATTCATTCCCGTCCACATCAATAACATGGCTTCCTTTACCGCTTCTCAAATATATCGGTGCAATTCCTTTTACATATTGTCCCGGACCTTTAGCGAGAGTTTGTGTTACACATGGTATTAATTCTTTAGCTCTGTCATACAGTTTCAAGGATTCCGTGATAACAGGGTAATTATCGTTAAATTTTATTTCGTTTGGCATTAATATTAAATTCCTAATTTTTAAAAATTATTGCGGAGCTTCAGTTGAATAGGTGGTTTGAATATTTATCCCATTGGTAATATTTTCACCAAAGATAATTTCCGCTAAAGACATACCATCCAGTTTATGATATTTTAGTACCTCCTGGGGTGTCCCACATTCAGGATATTCTTCAAGACCAAATTTTTTAAATGAAAATCCCGATAACCCTGATATTGTCATTAATTCGTATAATATTCTATCACCAAGACCTCCAAAAATAGAATGGTCTTCAAGTACATATATTTTTTTATAACCTTCAGTTATCTTGTAGAGCCATTTATTTTTAATTTTATTCAACCAAGGCATATTAACTACCTTAAGACCATAACCGTTATTGTGAAGAAGCTCCGAAGCAGTCAGAGCCTCGTGTAGCATAACAGGTCCATAAGCAAAAATAATTGCATCGTCTCCCTCTCGCAGTGTAATACCCCTTCCGAATTCCAGTTTATAATTTGGAGGTAGCTGTATTATTCCCGGAGATGGACCTATTGATAGTCTGATAGCACAGTTTTCATCGGCTTCATATATACTGTAATATAATGCCAATTTTGTTTCAACTGAGTTGCAAGGCTGAATTATAGTCATGTTTGGAATAGCCCCTAAAAGAGAAATATCCCTAACGCTTTGGTGCGATTTGCCGGGACCTGCAGGAATCAACCCTGCAAAATTACAGGCATAAATTATTTTAGTCCGTTCACAGGCATTATTATAAATTTGTTCGTTTGCTCTTGATGTAAGAAAACTTGAAAATGAACTTACCACAGGCAGGAGTCCCATTCTTGCAAGACCACCTGCAGTAGATACCATGTCCTGTTCCGCAATACCGTTTTCAATGAATCTATCGGGAAATTGTGATTCAAAATTTCTTAATTTACAGTCAGCAGATAAATCACCGTCAATGACAATTAAATCATCTCTTTGACCTGCAATTCTGCATAATTCTTCGCCAAAGGCATCTGTTACATATTCCTTTTGAATGCCATTGGTTTTAATATGTATATCGGCAACAGTATAATATTTTATTAAATCAATTTTAGCCAATTCGCAATTGTTCTTTATTCTTGCTTCAATTTCTTCAGCCGCTTTTATAAAACTGTCATCATCGGGAGCCCCTGAATGCCACTTGTACATCTTTTCTCCATTAAAAGATGAGAATGATTCTTCCATAAAAGAAACACCTTTTCCTTTTATAGTATCTGCTATTATGAATTTTGGTTTATCTGTGATTATAGCAACTTCATCAAGGGCTTTTTTAATATCTTTAAAATCATTTCCATTACATTTAGTAACATACCAACCAAAAGAAGAGACTTTTTGCTTTAAATCTTCAATGTTATTAACATTGTCCACTAATCTATCGGTCTGAAACTTATTCCTATCCATAATAACGGTTAAGTTTTGGATTTTATGATGGGCTGTTGCTTGTAATGATTCATAAATCTGACCTTCCTGAAATTCTCCATCACCGGTTAATACAAAGACTCTACCTGAATAATTTCTATACTTCTTTACCCAAGACATCCCTTTCCCTTTGGAAATCCCCATTCCCAGGGAGCCTGTGTTAGCCTCGATACCTAAAGTCATTACATCAGGATGACCATCAAGCCCACCCAGCCTTCTTAGGCTAAAAAGCTTGCTTTTATTTATAAACCCCAGTGCATAAAATAATGAATATAACCCTGGTACATCATGTCCCTTTGAAGAAAAATATATGTCTCTGTTTTCTGATTGAAGACCTTCTTTAAGAACATTTAATTCATATAGATATAAATACACTATCAAATCCATTGCACTAAAGCTGGAACCGAGATGACCTGAACCGGCTTTCTTTACGGATACCAGACAATTATACCTGCACATATCAGCTATTAACTCAAGTTTGGAATATTTGCTAATATTATTTTTTAATACATTATCAAATTGACTTTTATGAATATATTTATATTCCATTGTGGCTCCTATATTTTCTATGTGTACTTATTTTTACCGTTTAATAAATATTTTACTCTTATATTAGATTTTTATAAACCGGAATCAACGATAGCTGAGACAGTCCAGCAATCGTTTCTGTTTATCATCAGTAAATACCATCCCAAAACTGCAATCCAATTCAAAAATTTATCTGAAGGAACAATTTCTGAACTTAAAGAATTTTTAATTTTAATATTACCCAATTTCTCCATTGATATATTTGGGATATATTCCATAATTTCATTACCTTTTTCATCTAACCAGCACCACACATCTTTCCAGAAATTTGTATTTTTAAATTGGAAAAATTGAAAATCACTCATGGTATCTAAATAATATTTATTAAGGCCGAATTTAATCTTAGCAATCTCCTTGTTATCTTGATTGTTTTCGACGTTTACTATTTGGTTTAAAATGCCCTTTTTATTCATTGTCCATTTATTGTCATCAATAATAATTTCAGCATCATCTGAATTTTTATCTTTGAATTTAAGAATAGCTTTTGTTGTACCTTCGGATTTTAACTCAAAGTATCTTTGTGAAAAATCAGGGCGTTCAAGTTGTAAATTTTCTTCTGTCATAGTAACCACCTATTATTATTATTAAATAACTTTTGTCATATTTAAATCAATTGTTTTTAAATTGCTTAAATGATGCCTGTACCAATTGACACCTGTATAAATTTTATTTAACTTTAATATTTCAGGTTTTTGAGCAAGTAAATCTAAAATATCCTCTAAGCCGAACAATGGATTGAGAGGATATAACTCCTCGTATACTGATTTTATAAAACGATAATCTTCAAAGTAATCGATGGTAAAGCGATGAGTCATTGAATAATTTAACCCGGTTTCCCAAAATACATTCCCAATTTTGAATCGGGTGGGATTATCCCAAATAAATGGTGTTGTATGCTCCAACTCATAGTTCTTTTCAGCTTCATTCCAAGCAGAATGTAAAATATTCATTGGTATTACTTCCACATCGTTACCATCCGGATATGTAGGCGGATGAAGATTACTTACAAAATCATAATGGTCAATATTTTCAAGATAAAAGTTTATAACTTTATCAATAATTTTAGGGTCAATCAATGGGCAATCAGATGGTATTTTCACTACAATATCTGCACCAAAAGCTAAAGCAGTTTTATAATGTCTGTCAAGTAAATCCGTGGGATGCCCTCTGTAAATCAAATAATTATTATTAATACAAATATTTTCTATATCATTGTCTTCTATGAGTGTAGTTGTAGCTATAACGACTTTATTAGGTGATTTTGCCGAAATTATTCTTTCAATTTGATGTTCGAGCAGAGTCTTTCCTAAAACCGGCATTAATATTTTTCCGGGAAATCTTGTAGAACCTTTCCTTGCTTGTACGATTACTACTATATTCATGTTTTATTCAAATTTTTTCTTAAATACATTTTTCTGATATTTGTAAAATTTTCTTTGAACCTGTAAATTCTTTTTTTACTTCTTCCTGCACTTAAAACAATCTGTTCTTCTCTTAATAAATTCTCGCAAAGCTCTGCTATATTTTTTGAAGAAGTACCTCCATTTTGAATTGGAGTTAATTTCTTAAGTTCATCCAAATTAAATTCGGAATATACTTCCTTATCAAGAGCAATACCTGTATAAACACAGGTGGAGTATTTCGTAATTAGAACATCACAATTAGCAATCATTTCATGCACATTACCCTTAGCAAAAACTTTAGCATTAGGTGCATATAATTGGATTTCTTTAACAGCTCTGTCAACTTTTTCATTCGGATGAAGCTTAAAGATTAACTCCCTACCATCTGCAATATCGAGTGCATTTTGTATAAATTTCTTTCTGTTTTCATATTTAAAGGTCTCTCTCGTATCAGAGGTTGCCACCAAGACATAATTCTTGTGAGGGAAATTATTATTATAATATAGTATGCAGTTATCAAAATTTGGTATCCCTGTAACTAACACTTTCCTTGGTTCTACGCCATTATTTATAAAATGTTCTTTGTAGCCATCCGAAGCCACACAAAAGAAATCATATTCATCAGAAAGACCATTCGTAGAGGTTTTTGCTAAATATCTGGGCAGATTAAGCCATTTCACAAGGAAAAATGCTAAATTTTTTGGGTCCGTCATACCTTCCTGAACTAAAACAATTTTTGTTTTCTTTATATTTTTTTGTACTATTAAATCAGAACAGGTTAGAACCAAGTCGTAATCCTGAGAAATTCCTCTATAATCAATTTTAAGTTTTTGTTCAATCAAATAATTAATTGTCATTTCCCGTGCATTTCCACCAAGAATCGAAAAGTCCAGGTACCCTTTTTGAGCTAAAGAATCAATATAACCATCAGCATAAAATGGAGTGAAATAGCAATTATATTGAGAAAGATGTCTTGATATTTTATGCATCATAGTTGTCTGATTCAAAGAACCGCAGATAAAAAGGATTTTTTTATTCTGTACGTTGTTTATTATATATTTTCTTTGCATATATTTAATAAATTAATTAACAAAATTTAGTCTATGCAAATTAGATTCTTAGAGTTAAGGGTAAATAAAGAAATTGTTAATTTTTGATTAAGGCATTAAGTCTTTTTCTGTGGAAATACATAAAGAGTTTAGATATAGTTTTAGAAAACTATATAATTTTTTCAATCATTTTTCGTGTATAACATTATAAAAATAGGTTACCTTCTCTTTGGATTTATTATTCTAAACGCATATGCTCAGGATTCAGTAATTGTAGAATAAGCAAGGACTTTCACCCAATGAGATTGAGTGCCATTGAGGTAGTGTCCCGCCATCTCCACGGTTTTAGAACATAGAACAGAGAAGTAGAAATAGAAGTAGAAAAGACACGAAACTCTGTTATAAAACGATAGAGTTATTGATGAATAACTCTATCCTGCCGGGGAATCAGGCAGAGAAATTACCATATCAAAAGGAAAATTGGTATACGCCTAAAAATTTACAAAATAAGAATGTGTTCATTTGAAATATGAATGATAACCCGCTTGGTTCCTTTGTGCAGCAAGCGGATTTTTTTTCAAATTCATCTAAATAATTATGAGAAAATTAAAATTACAAATACAAGTATCCGTGGACGGATATATAG
>JBEKWK010000170.1:0-7163 GCA_049513175.1 FCB group bacterium | reverse complement strand
GATAATTTTCGTGCCATTACCCGAATTAACTTAATATTAGATATAACGGAATAAAATCATAATTTATTCGTATTTCAAATATGAATATTAAATTTTATATTTATTTTTGAATTATAAATTTAACAAAAAATCCAATGAAATATAATTTAAAGTTTTATTTGTAAAATTATAATTTTTAAATGTAGTATTATAAATGCCTGATGAAACCTCAAATAACGAGAATCTAACTCCATCACTTTTAATCCAAAAAGAGAAGAAGACTTCAAGGAATAGTTTTAAAAAAATATTCAATAAAATCCTTAAAGTTATTCTTGCTATTATTCTCTTTCTTGTAATCTCATCAATAACCCTCATCGTGTTATTCCAAACATCAGGGTTCAGGCATTGGATTTCAGGTATCGCTCTAAACATGATAAATAAAGAACTGGAAGGTAAATTATATTTTTCAGATATAACAATCAATCCATTTAAAGGAGCAATTGAAGTAAAAGATGTCGTTCTAATCGCTTCAGGGGATACACTTGTCAGATGTAAAACTGTATTAGTTGATTTCAAGGTCAGACCTTTATTTAACGAAAATATTTTTGTTAACAGGATTTTGCTCGAAAAACCTGTAATAAAATTGTTGTGTAGAAAATCTGACAGTACCTGGAATTTTGACCATTTTGCCAAACCAAGCACTGATACTTCAAAGAGTAATTCAAAATGGGTTATTGATATTAAGAAATTAACATTTGAAAAAGCTACCGTAATATTAATTGATTCTACATCACCATATACACCATCAGGAAATGTCTCATATAGTAATTTTAATTTGAATGATTTCAACTTAACTTTATCTACCTTGCTTAAATTGGGAGAATCAAAGTATAATGTAGATATTTCCGAGTTAAAATTTATTGATAAAAATTCGGGATTCAGATTAAATAATCTTGCTTTTAAAGTAGAAATAGACACTTTCGGAGTGAAAATACCTTCATTAATAATTTTAACTGAAAATAGCAAAGTTAATCTATCCGCACAGATGGATTCAATAAATTTTCTTGGAAATGTTACAGATAAAAATTTATTCAAAGCCCCTTTAAAACTTAAATTAAATGCAGAGCCAATTTTAGCAGATGAGTTACTCAGGCTCGCTCCCATACCAATTAAAATTTCAGGTTTAATAAAATTAAACTCAGAATTCTCAGGCAATTTACATAATATTGAAATAGGCAATTTGAATCTGAAATTCAATAACTCCGATATAGCTTTCAATGGGAATTTTAATAATCTGGATGATATCAAGAAAATGAACTACACTGTTGATTTTAAAAAATCTAAAATTGAGCGGGCAAATTTAATTGAATTGCTACCGGAACTGCATTTATCAGGTTTGCCGGCTTTCGGAGATTTGTCTATAAACGATTTACATACAGAAGGTTGGGTGGATTCAATTTTTTGTAAATTAAATTTAGCAAGTCAGTTTGGGAATATTATAGGTTGGACTGGTATAGGTTTTAAAAATAATATGTCATACAGTGGCTCGATTAATACTGAAAATATTAACATAGCAAAAATATTAAATAACAATGAACTTAATAGTAACATTTCTTCACGAGTTGATTTTTCCGGCTCCGGTACTGACCTTCAGGATATGTTATTAAAACTAACTATTGCATCTAATAATTCAAAATTTCAAGATTTTGCTTTTAATAAATTCAAATTAAGTACCAACATAAATAAGGGAATAATTACCTTTGATACACTATCTATTGAAAACATTAGGTTTCAGGATTCTTCATCAAAGGATAATTCTATTGAAAACAATTCCAATATTTATTCATATGGGATGTTAAATCTGAAGAATCCAAAGAAACCGGAATATGAATTGAAACTTAAACTTGAGGGAATAAATCTTGCTCAATTATCTAAAAATGAAAATGCACCTGAATTACTTAGTGGAACAGTTAATTTAAAGGGTGAAGGATTTCAGATAGATAGTTTGTCGGGGGATGTATCGGCAGAAATTAAAGAGTGTATTTTTTCAGATAGAGCTTTAAATCCTTTTCAGCTTACTGCCTCAATCGTTAAAGATGAAAATCAGAATAGAACTTTAAATATAAGCTCCGATTTTATAAATATAATATTAACCGGGAATTATAATTTTTCAAATTTATTCAATTTAATTGGAAGACAAGGTATATATCTCAGTGATTTAATTAAAACAAAGGTAAATGTAATTAATAGTGAGCAAAATCCTATAGTCAAATTCAAAAAACCAATCGAAAAAATATCCGGGTTTTCTCCTATAAACCTAAATCTGCATGCAGAAGTAAAAGATTTGTCATTACTATCGGCTTTTCTAAAAGATATAAAGATCCATTCCGTAGGTTCTATAAACATTAGTCTGGATGTAAACAAAACTGAAAGTATGCTTAGGATAGATTCGATAAGAATAAATAATTTTGAGTATAATTCGACAAATTTAGACATAGCTTCAAGACCGATAAATATTTCGGGTTTACTCGATATGTATCTTTTAGATTCTTTGCCTGTACTCAGAAATTGTACATTAGACCTTAAAGCATTATCGGATATATATATTAATAAGTTATTATTGGAAAAGCCGTCAGCCGAATTGGTTTTTCATGAAGATACTTCACGTTTTAAAATTGCATTTGGAGTAAATCATATTGCAGGGCTATATGCAAAAGGTAATGTTATTTTCAAGTCTAAAAGATATAATTTAGTTCTTGATACAGCAAAATTTACTTACCACGATTCTTTATCATGGTCATCTAAAGGTCCTATTACAGCAAGTTTAAACTCTGAAGGAGTAAAGATTAATAAATTTTTCATCAATAGAGCTAATGCAGAAACTATCTCGCTTAACGGAAGAATTAATGGGAATCAATTTGAAAATTTATATCTAAAAACATCAAATTTTTCTTTAAAGGATATTAATATCTTTGCAGGTATTGAAAAAGGAAATTCATTTATACCGTTAAAAGGAAATGCTGATTCACTTTCCGTACTTATAAACGGAACTTTTGACAAACCGGACCTAAAGATTTCAATTGATGTAAATAATATGTATTATTCTGGCACATACATTGGTGATATAAAGGGTAAACTTTTTCATTTGGATTCGACCATAACCGGAAATTTAAATATAATTAATACTAAAAATCCAAACAAATTTGATGTACTTTCCGTAGATATAAAATCACTTCCGTTAAATCTCAAGTTAGGTGATTTGAAACAACGATTCCATAAAGCCTCACCTGTTGATATTAGAATAGCCGCTAAAAGATTACCGCTTGAATTGATTTCTCCTTTTGCACCTGCAATTGACCAACTACGGGGTTTCGCAGATGCAACTTTAAACATTAGCGGATTTGCACCTGATAAGTTTGAGTATAACGGAAATATATCCATAACTGAATCTGATTTTCGAATTCAGGCAAATAATCTTTATTATACAGCTAAAGGTAAAATTGATATCGAAACTGATAAAATATTGTTACGGAATATTGAACTTAAAAATTCAGTTGATGATTATAGTAACGGTAAAGCTTTTATAACAGGTACGATAGAATTATCCCAGTTTGATATTTCAAATCTTGATATATATTTTAATTCTCCCTCGATTCAAATGCTTGGTTTAGCTTCCAAAAAAACTATGCCTGCTCTATACGGAGATTTTATCGTATCTACAGGACCAAGTCCCTTGCATTTTTTCGGCTCCCTCCAGGAGCCTTACCTTCAGGGTGATATTAATATAATGCGTGCGGAACTTCAATTACCTCAAAATGAAAATAACCTGGTGAGAAAATCTTCTTTTATTTACCAGGTAAAGGGTAATCATATCAAATTGATTCCTGTCGATGACACATTAAATTATAATTCTAACAAAGAAATAAATATTGCTTCTTCAAATGGAAATCATAAAAACCAGAATGCAAGCTTTGCTGAATTAATAGATTATGATTTGAATATAAAAATACTTGGTAATTTTTTAGTTTACATGGATTTGAGTTCATTATTCAGTATAATCGCTGAAATTGGTTTAAAGGATAGGTCACAACCATTGAGATATGTTCTGAAGCGAGGTAATACTGAACCAAATTTAACAGGTGATATTGTAGTAAACGAAGGTTCAACTTTGAAATTTTACAAAACTTTTACTACAAGCGGAAATATCTACTTTCCGACCGGTTCAATCAGCAATCCGGGATTAGACCTTACAGCCGATTATTCAGGTCAGAGTTCTACAGGAAATTATAAGGTAAGGTTGTTAATAAAAGGAACAAAAAATCAGCCTTTAGTTACTTTTAGTTATTCAATTAATGAAATCGAAGCTGTCGGGGATAGTTCAAAAATAAAGGAAGATGCGTTAATGTTGGTACTTTTTGGTAAAACAAAAGATGAAATGAAGGCTGGCGGCGGTAGCGGCGGTCTTTTCAATGAGTCAAATGTAGCCAGTGTTGCTTCTACCTATGCATCAGCAGGATTCACAAATTTATTGCAGAGTACAGGAATTATAAAAAGTGCAGATATTGATTTTGGAAAGAATTTGGGTTCGAATTCCTTAGATAAAGCGACTATAATTTTCACAGGTCAATTTTTTGGTGGAAAATGGAAAGCAGGTGGAACAGTAGCGGATTTATCAACAAATAATGAAATTAGCATTGAATATCCATTATCTCTTCTGTTTAATGTACCGGCATTTAATAATTTTGTATTACAACTTTCAAGATCTATAACAACTTCTGCACCTACATCAAGAAATCAGAAAGATTGGGAATTTAAGTTTAAAATAGGAACAAGTTGGTAATTTAAATAAATTAACTTTGGGAAAAAATGATAAAACACATAGTAATGTTCAAGTTGCAAGACTTCGCCGAAGATTGTTCAAAACAGGAAAATATTTTGAAGTTTAAAAAGATGCTCGAAGTATTACCCTCCAAAATTTCTTTTATAAAATTGTACGAAATTGGCATCAATTACTGGGAATCAGAACGGGCTTATGATATAGTGCTTGTTTCAGGATTTGATACTAAAGAAGATTTGGAAGCCTATAGAATACATCCTGACCATGTTAAGGTAGCTGATTTTATATTAAAAGTCAGAGAACAGTCTCATGTGGTGGATTATGAGGTATAAATTAATTTATTCCTCAATATTTAATTGAGAGTATAATGTCATTGAATTGAGTTCAAGGGCACAAAGGTATCCCAGACTAGGTCGTTTCTTTAAGTAAACACAACCCCCATCGAGCTGAATCTTATCCGCATTTAAACTTGCATGTATTTGTTGAAGTGTGTGAGGTGAATGGCCGCTTACTAACCTTTTACCACTGATTTTATTTTTATCAACATAATATTCTCTCGACCATAGCATTGCTTCCTTATCTTCAAAAGGATTATCAATATTAAAATTCAATCCTGCATGGGACAAAATAAAACCATCTATATTGAAGTAATATTCAAGATTGTTAAAGAAATCCAGGTAGTTTTGTCCAAGTTCTCTTATATTTACTAAACCAAAACTTTTCAAAGTAAATATACAACCATTATCATTCCATAAATCCCAGTTATTTTGTAAATAATAAGCATCTAAAAGCATTTTCTCGTGATTACCCATAAGTGTATAAATTTTGAAATCTTGCTCTTTAAGCATTAAAATCAAATCAATTACGTCTTTTATTGAGGGACCTCTGTCAATATAGTCGCCAAGGAAATAAATGTCATCTTCTTTTTGGATATTTAAAATATGGAAAAGGAGTTTATGCAATGTTTTAACGCATCCATGAATATCACCGATTACAATCCTTCGGTATTTGTTCATAATGATTCTAGTAGAAATTCGTTTTTATTTCTTATTAAATTGTAAATTCACCTTATGTTTTAAATACAAAATAAAAAAATTATTATCAATTATATTTATTCAAAGAATATTATACATTTACGGAAAGATTATTAATGGAAAAGGTAAGTAACAAATCTAAATCAGCTTCACCTTTAAAAGCCGAACATAACGGTTCAGAACCGATTGGTAAAATCTTAAACATGTATACAAAACCAAAGCAAGTCAAAGTTATGTACATGGGTAAAGAAAGAGATGTAATACTAAATTGTGCTTTTGATGCGAGGAATTTTACAAAAGAGACAGTACTATCCTGGTATGGGCAGATACATCTTGGAAGAAGATTGGATGATAAAGCCGCTCTGTATGTGAAAATGTCCAAAGGATGGTCTTATCATGCTCCATTTGGCGGTCATGACGGTATTCAGTTAGCAATAGGTAAAATATTCAGACAAAGAAAAGATTTCTTATTTCCTTATTACAGAGATTTGTTAACCTGCTTTTCAGCAGGTCTGACTGTACAGGAAATACTATTGAATGGCTTGAGTAAAGAAGCAGATGTTGCAGGTGGCGGCAGGCATATGAGTAACCATTTTGCTAAATCGTCAATCGGGATTCAAAATGTTTCCTCATGTACGGGTAATCATTCCCAACACGCAGTAGGCGTTGCACGAGCAATAAAAAAATATAAAACCGATGCAATTGCTATTTATTCAAGCGGTGAATCTGCATGTAGTGAAGGGTACTTTTGGGAAGCGCTTAATTGTGCTACACTTGAAAAACTGCCTGTAATTTTTGTCATTCAAAATAATAAATACGGTATTTCCGTACCTGTTTGGGAACAAACTGCAAATGCCCAGATTACAGATAATTATATCGGTTTTAAAAATTTAATGATTTTTACCTGCAACGGTAGATGTCCATTCAATTCTTTTAATACTCTTGTCGAAGCAAGAGAATATGTATTGTCAGGAAAAGGTCCTGCAATGGTTCATGCAGATTGCGACAGGATGGGGGCTCATTCAAATTCAGACCCTCAAAAATTATACAGGACTGTTGAGGAGATTGAGGAAGCTGCTAAACGAGACCCATTCCTTCAGTTACGCTATACTGTTTTAGAGAATAAGATTGCAACTGATGAAGAATTATTAGCAATCGAAGAAGCCAACGAGAAAATTATTAAAGAAGAATCTGAAATAGCTGAAGCAAGCCCAAATGCTGATGGAAGTTCTTATCTTAAATTTCTTGTTCCGGAACCCTTCGCTGCAATTGAAGATAATACCGAATTACAGATTGACCCTAATGCTCCTCTA
>JBEKWK010000169.1:0-7909 GCA_049513175.1 FCB group bacterium | reverse complement strand
TTATTTTTTTCAACTTTATTATAATAAATTTTAACAGTTAAAATTATACTGATTTTTATATATAAAACATGGCTGAGAGAACAGTTCTCATAATAGCATATTATTTCCCACCAATGGGGTTGAGCGGTGTTCAGCGTACTTTAAAATTCGTAAAATATTTACCTGAAAACGGATGGAAACCGGTGGTGCTTACTACAGCTCCAACTTCATTTTATGCATTTGATGATACTCTCGATGATGACCTCAGGAATGAAGAAATCTATATATACAGGACTGCTCCTAAATCTGCTGATGATTTGCAATCTCCTAAAATTTTAAAATTCCGTTCATATTTTATTCAAAGACTGGGTAGGGCATTCCTACAGACTATTTATCAACCGGACAGGTTTATAAAATGGAAGAAGTCAGCTCTATTATTATCTGAAAAGATTTTTGCACAGCATAAAATTGATGTGGTTTTTGCGACTGCTCCTCCGTTTACCGACTTTATATTAGCACAGGAAATTTCAAAAAAGTTTAATGTTCCTTTTGTTGCGGATTACCGGGATTTGTGGGTAGATAATCCTTATCATTTTTATGCGACTCCTTTCCATAAAAATTATTCAATTAAACTTGAGAAAGAATTGCTCACAACGGCTGAAAAGATAGTTGTCGTTACACGACACTCGAAAGAAGTAATGTTAAAACGATACGGTTTTTTATCTCATAACGATATTGCAATTATACCTCATGTACAATTACTCATTCCGGCTTATTTCAGGATGACAGAACACCAAAATATTTTTTTAAAGCTTTATCAAATTTTTTGAAGAAACATAACGAAGCAAAGGATGTTCTTGAGGCAAGGTTTCTTGGAATTATGCGGAAAGGACATGCAAAACTGATAAAAAAAATGAACCTTTCAAATAATGTAGTATTAAAAGGGTATGTCAATCATAGTGATGTGATTAATAATCTTTTAGAATCAGATGTTTTGTGGCTGATGCAAAATGATGTGGTCCGCTCACCCGGAAAACTATTTGAGTATTTCGGAGCTAAGAAACCGATTCTTGCATGTATTCCGGATGGTGTTTTGAGAAAAATCGCATTGGATACCAAAGCTACATTAGTCACCAATCCAAAAGATGTAATTGCAATTGAACATGCAATTGAAACATTCTATAATTTGTGGAAGAATAAAAGTCTTCCCTTAACGGATAATGAATACACGGAACAATTTAACAGAAAAATCCTTACTAATGAATTATCTAAGGAACTTGCACTTGCGACTGACTTATAAAAGAAAAAATAATTTTTTTTATTAATTTAAAAAATGCTAAATTTACATCGTATATACTATATTATTAATTGCTAATATTTTTTATCATCTTAATGAAATTGATTGAAAGTAAATTTTCCAAAAATTTAATATAATATACTACAATTTTAATTACTGTTTTACAAATCAGGAGGCTCAAATGAAGCTTAAATCTATTTTTATTTTGTTTGCATTAGTTGCAATTATATTTGGTGGGTGCAATAACACAACGAACCCTGTCAATACCACCCCGGTGCCAAATCCGCCATCGGGACTTGATGCTACATCTATTGACAATGTTACCGTGAAAATTCACTGGGTGCCGTCAACATCAGCAAAGGATTCTACATTTAAAGATTATGTAGTTGATATTGGTCCCGGAGTATTTCAATCCATATCTGTTGTCAAGACTGATTCAGTCTGCACAATCAATGGTTTGACCGAAGGAACTGTTTACACTTTTACAGTTCATTCAAGAAACACCGACAACGTTGAAAGTACCGCTGGTGTAACCGTACAATGGTCGCCTGCTACGAGATTTACCCAAACAGTCAATGCAGTTCCTATCAGAGTATATGAAACTGCTTCACCTTCAGGTAGCGGTTTACAATTTTATGATGCAACTGTAAATGGTCCTCAGGTACTTAATGTAGCTGACGGAGCCAAATGGAATTTAGCGCTCGATACAAGGAATAATGCACTTATATTTGGTTCTCCATCTCAAATAAACTATAATTACACGGGAACTCCTCCGGTTACTCAAATTTCAACCGATAATTTTTGGGATACAAATACACTCGATAACATTTATGATAGCCAGGCTTTAAGTGCAAAGAATTTTTCGGAAACAACAATAGACTTGAATAATCTTGGTACAGTACCTACTCAAGGATTGGCTTTTATAGCGAGAACTAACGCAACATCAAATACTGCTGTATGGAATTATGCAAAAGTATTAATAATTAAAGGTCCGGTCGGGTTGTTCAATGGAAATCCTCCTAACCGCTACATCGAAGTTTGGATTTCATATCAAAAAGTAGCCGGCGTGCCTTATGCAATGTAATTTTGTTTAATAAATTTGTAACATATTATCTAATTGAAAGGAGACTTTATGAAAAGATTAATTGTTTTATTATTAGTCATCGGAGTTTTAAGTATATCATCAACACAGGCTCAGAATGCCGTGAAAATTAAACCGGTATTGAAGAAACCCGATACCCAACAACCACAGGTAACTCCCAAAACGCAAGTAACAGTCGGTAAAGAAACTAAAAAAGAAAAAGCTGTCAAAGGTGCCAAACCTACTACAGGTGTAGTTGTCAGTTTGAATAAACTGGTGATGGGTGACCCAAGTGGTTTGAAAAAAGACGAAGCACAAAAATTAGCCGACCAGGGTTCTCCTATTGTCTTGTTGGTAGGAAAAGGCAAGGGTGCTAAAATTTATTTTGTTTACAATTCTGACGGTTCTTTTGCAGGGAAAAATCTCGCGAAACTTGCAGAGAATAAAACAGTCGGAGTTGTGGGAAAAGTTCAGACTATTAATGGTTTGAAGATTATCAGGGCAAGCCATATTGAATAAATTTTTTATGATACAGAATATAATAAAGGCGTACCAATTTCAAGTACGCCTTTTTTTATGCCGAACCCCCCTATATCAAAGGGAGCGGAAATAATTAAGAATTTAAAATTAAGATTTCATGCTTGCTTTGTGTACTTTGTGTCTTATTCTTGGTGTACTTTGTGTTTGATTCTTCTATTTTTTTTTAACACAAAGCACACAAAGTGTTTCACAAAGTTCACAAAGCAAATAACTGTTCAGGCATTAAAAAAAATCAAAAAGGTGTGACAAATGTGACAAATGTGACATTTCCCTATTTAATTCGTTGAGAAATATCATAAGAAAATGTCATATAGGATTTTAAGAAGTGTGACAAGTGTGACAAATAGTTATCATTTCTCAGTTTTTCAGGAAAAATAATTCAGAATACAGAACTCAGAATTCAGAATTTGGAAATGGATTCTTCACTTCGTTCAGAATGACAATCTTGACTTTCTACTTTCAACTTTTAACTTTTTTCATTCTTAATTTTTAATTTTAAATTCTTAATTATTTCAGCTTTCTTCCTTCATCGAGTAATTCATTAACCTTGCTTAAAGATTCCGCTTCAGCATAGAATCTTATAAGTGGTTCTGTGCCGGATGGACGGATTAAAAGCCAGCCGTTTTCGACGAAGAATTTAAAGCCGTCTTTAGTTTCTATTTTAAGAACATCGAATCTGCCTAATTTTTTCAAATCTTTTTCGCAGGCGGAAAGAATCGCCGTTTTTTGCTGTGCTGTTACGGTAACGTCTCTACGCCAGTAGCGATGCGGTCCGAATTCTTCATCGAGTTCGGTGCATAATTGCTTTAAGGATTTCTTTCTGACAGCCATCACTTCCATAAGCAGCAAAGCGTTGAACATACCGTCACGTTCCGGTATATGAAGTATAGTACCCAAACCTCCTGATTCTTCCCCGCCGATAAGAATTTTATTCTCCATCATTACTTTGGATATGTATTTAAATCCTACAGGCGTTTCAAATAAAGGAATTTTATTTTTACTGCAATACATATCAACCATCGAAGTTAAAGAAACAGTTTTTGCTACTCCGCCGCGTTTCTTTTTTATTTCATATAGATATTTAAGTAGAATCATAAATATTTTATGAGAATCTACAAAATTTCCCTCATTATCTATTGTCCCAAGGCGGTCAGCATCTCCATCGGTTGCAATTCCAATATCATATTTATCTGTTTTCATTATATCAATCAATTCGAAAAGGCAATCCGGTGTAGGTTCGGGATGACCGATTGTCCCGAATGAGGGATTGAATGTGGAATGAATAGTGTCAACCTTGAGAAGCTCACCAAGAGTGTTCATACCCGCTCCATACATAGGGTCAAATAGAATTTTAAACCCTGCTTTTCTTATGATGTCAATGTCTATTTTCTTTTTTGTATAGCGTAAATATGATTCTTTTGCATTGAATAACCTGATTTGCCTGGTCTTAACGTAATGGTCAAAATCCTTGAATTTAAAATGTATAGAACTTGAATATAATTTTTTTAATTCGGATTCAACCTGTGTAATCTGTTCCGGAGTTGCTGGACCACCATAGTTTGCTTTTATTTTAAAACCGTTATATATAGGTGGATTGTGGCTTGCAGTGATAACAATACCAATTGTTGCACCTTTTTGTTTTGTATGGTAAGATACCTGCGGGGTAGTTGAAAAGCCCTCGGTAAGATGTACGATAATATCCTGCCAGGCAAGAATTTGAGCGGCTTCATAGGCAAACTCTTTAGAAAGAAACCTGGTATCATACCCTATAACAACAGAAGGATTGCCCGTTGCTATTTTTTTAACATATCTTGCTGTTGCAAGTGTTACAATATCCAAATGGGCAAAAGTAAAATCACGGGCTATGATGCCACGCCAACCGTCAGTACCAAATACAATCATAAATAACTATAAAATTGTTAAACATTTTTTTAATTAAACATAATAAAAAGAAAATTCACTTTTACCTGCATAAATTGAATCATCATCGAGAAGCTCCTCGATTCTTAAAAGTTGATTATACTTTGCAACTCTTTCGGTGCGGCTGGGAGCTCCCGTCTTAATTTGCCCGGCATTCGTAGCGACAGCTATATCCGCAATAGTCGTATCTTCAGTTTCACCGGAACGATGAGAGATAATGGTATTATATCCGTTTCTCTGAGCCATGTGTATGGTTTCGAGAGTTTCGGTGAGAGTACCAATTTGGTTTACTTTTATCAATATGGAATTTCCTATTCCTTCAACGATGCCTCTCGATAAAAATTCCGGATTTGTAACAAAAATATCGTCGCCGACAAGTTGGATTTTATCACCGAGAGCTTGTGTTAATTTTTGCCAGCCGGTCCAGTCATTTTCACCAAGACCGTCTTCAATAGATGCAATCGGATATTTTTTGGTTAATTCGACATACCAGTTTATCATTTCATCAACGGTTTTATATTTGCCGGAAGATTTAAACATTTTATATTTCCCATCTTCATACATTTCGCTTGCGGCTGTGTCAATAGCAAGAAGGATGTCATCTTTAGGCTTGTATCCTGCGGCATTGACTGCTTCGAGAATTACATCTAACGCTTCTTCATCGGATTTAAGTGAAGGTGCAAATCCTCCTTCATCACCAACTGATGTGTTGTAACCTTTGGATTTTAATACTTTTTTTAGATTGTGGAAAACCTCAGCACCCATTCTTAGAGCTTCTTTAAATGTGGGCGCCCCGACTGGAATAATCATAAATTCCTGTATGTCAACATTATTATCTGCATGCTTACCGCCGTTAAGAATATTCATCATAGGGGCAGGTAATACTCTTGAATTTACTCCGCCGATATATCTGTAAAGCGGCATGAAAAATGATTCGGCGGAAGCTTTGGCACAAGCTAAGGAAACACCCAGAATAGCATTAGCACCAAGATTGGATTTGTTTTTTGTTCCGTCCAATTCGCATAACAATTTATCAATTTGAATTTGTTCGGACGCATCCAGACCTTCAAGTGCATCGGCTATAATTGAATTAACATTCTCTACGGCTTTTGTAACTCCATTACCGAGGAACCTGCTTTTGTCACCGTCACGCAGTTCACAGGCTTCATTTTCTCCCGTACTTGCACCGGAAGGCACTGCAGCTACTCCCATAGAGCCATCATCCAAAGCCATTTCGACCTCAACTGTGGGGTTGCCACGCGAATCAAGGATTTCTCTCGCAAATACATCAACTATTAAAGCACACATATTTTACCTTTTGTTTATTTATAATTATTAAAGTGTTTCAATATTAAAAGAATTATATTTTTATATTAATTTTTAAATGTAAGTATCAAGACTTTAAAAAATTATTTAAAGGAAATAACATAAAGATGAAAAATTTAGGATTCATATATTCTGTATTGTAATATAGTAAAAAGTTTAAATTTTAAAAATGTTATTCAGTAAATTGAATAACGTTTTCTTATTTTTTCACATTTAAAAAAATTAAGAAACAAATATAACATTGGAAATGCTTCTTTACAAAATTTATTTTAGATAGGAGTGCCATAGCCGGTTTTCACTGCTTATCCATTTTAATTTTGGCAGTTCAGGACTGTTTACCTAATTTTGATATGGGAGGCAAATCCTTTTTATATAATTAATACTAACGTATTTTATTTTCAAAAATGAATTTCTAAATAATGTCAAAAACAAATAAGGCTAAGAAATATCCTGTAAAAACCAGCAAACAAGCTTTGTCAAATAAAATTGGTTCATACACAAAAACTGTTCTGCCAAATAAACTAATAGTAATTTCGGAAGAGGTTCCATCAGTTGAATCATTTGCTTTAGGAATATGTATAAACGCAGGTTCCCGAGAGGACCCGCAAGGAAATTGCGGAACTGCTCATTTCATCGAGCATGCTCTTTTCAGGAGGACAAAAAACAGGAATGCCCGGCAGATTGCAACTGATTTTGAATCTTTGGGAGCCTATTATAATGCGTATACTTCAAAAGAATTCACCTGTTTTTATGTACGTGCTTTGAAATCACATTTTAAGAAAATATTTGAGTTGCTTGCCGATGTAGTTATTAATCCTGTTTTCAATGAAAAGGATTTTAAAAATGAACAATCTATAATCTTAGAAGAAATCAGTGTAGTTGAAGATGACCCTGAGGAATTGATTTTCGATTACGGAGATAAACTGATTTTTGGTAATCATCCTTTGTCTAATCCGATAATAGGAACAAGGAATTCGGTCAGTAATATCTCAAATGAAGATTTGTTTAATTTTCACCAAAAATATTATAATACTCAAAATATTATTATATCAATTGCAGGAAATGTATCTCATGAACAACTTATGGAAGAAGTTTCCTCTTCTGTTTTTGAAAGCTTGCCTGTTCAGGGGGAGAATACTTTTCGCAGTTATCCTGAAGATACATTTATATTGAGGCAGGAAATAACAAAGCAGTTTCAGCAATCACATTTCCTCGCAGGTCTGAAGGCAGAGGGATTGAATTCTAAGGAAAAATATATTTTACCTCTTATAAATTTACTTTTCGGAGAAGGAACAAGTTCACGCTTATACCAGGAATTACGTGAAAAGCATGCTTTAGCGTATAATATTTATTCTACTGTTAATATGATGTCCGATTGCGGTGATTTGTATATTTATGCCGCAACTGACACAAAAAAAATTGATATACTCGAAAAAATCACTTTTGATTTGATGGATAAGATGCTGTCTAAAAAAGTAACCGAAGATGAACTAAATAGGGCGAAGGAACAATTAAAAACCGGTACAATTATGGATTTGGAAAGTATGTCTTCGAGGATGCAAAACCTCGCCAAAAATGAGTTCCTGAGCGGTATATATGAAAATATTCCGGCAATAATTGAAGAAATTAATTCCATTACCTTAAAAAGTGTCAGAGAAATTGCAGGTAAATATTTCCAAAGGGATAAATGGAATGTCGTTATTTTCCATCCATAAAAAAATCCCCATATTCAGGGGATTTTTAAATTTTAATATTTTATAAATAAT
>JBEKWK010000168.1:0-7185 GCA_049513175.1 FCB group bacterium | reverse complement strand
GTGAAATTTTAGATTTTGATTCGACCATTGATAAAAAAATTGATGAGATTATAGATGATTTTTATACTTTCAAGTCAGGAAGCTTATTTCAACCTCATAACACTGATTTTAAGTTATTAAGTGGCAGTTGTTTAAATTTGCTGCCTACTATCGAGAATAATATGTTCCAATCAATAGTAACATCGCCACCGTATTGTAATAGGTATGATTATACAAGAACCTATGCATTAGAATTGGGATTATTAGAGTTAACACAAAATGCTTTAAATGAATTAAGGCAGTCCATGCTAAGTTGTACAGTAGAAAATAAAGAAAAGAAATTGTTATCTATTAATGAAACATGGAAAAAACCTTTGCAAATAGTTGAAAATCAATCATTATTAAAAACTATCATAGATTATCTAGAGTTACAAAAATCTCAAAAATTATTAAATAATGATGGTATTGTTCGTATGGTAAAAGGATATTTCCATGAATTAGCTTGCATTATTTATGAATGTCACAGAGTAATGAAGCCAAAAGGATACATGTTTATGGTTAATGATAATGTTAGATACGCTGGTGTAAGTATTTCTGTTGATTTGATTCTTTCAGACATTGCCAGGTCTTTAGGATTCACCGTTGAAAATATACTAGTTCTTCCAAAAGGTAAAGGTAATAGTAGCCAACAAATGGGCGACCATGGAAGAGAAGAATTGAGAAAATGTATTTATGTATGGAGAAAATAAATGAATTATAAAGAACATTTAAAAAATTACAACGACCTTATTACACCCTATGAAGAAACCCGTGCTGGTTTTGTATCATTAGCTCTCGAAAAAAATAGACAGGCAACGCCTTTTGTAGAAGAAGCGAAAACACTAAAAGTATTAGCAAGTAAAGCTAAATCACCTCTAAAATTATTGGAAATAGAAGATATTAGAATTCCTTTAATAACAGCATCTGGCCTTTCAGATAAGGCTATTTCCCATTTAACTGAAGAAAATATAAATACTGCATTATTAGAACTAATTAAAAATTATCTTGAACCTGCAGGGAATAAATTTGTAGAAGAATTAGTGTATAGATTTCTTTTAACCAAAGGGGATACTCTGGGTGGAATGATGAGAAATTTAGGTGGAGTAATTGGTGAAAGAAAGCTTATTAGATGCTTAATATCTACTTTAAAGGTAATGGGGCACAGATATTATTGGTTTGATGGTATTAATTGGATAGAGCAATCCGATAATGATTCTGATATTGAATTACGTTTAAAAGGAATTTCATGGAGAATTTCTAAGCATAGAACTCTATTACTAAATTTAAAAGTTCCAATTGTAAATAAAAATGTTGACTTATGTTTGTTTAATTGTGATTATAGTGAACTTAACAGGCTAGAGACATCTTTTCATAGAGAACCTTCAAAATATATAGCATTAGGTGAGCTTAAGGGAGGTATAGACCCCGCTGGTGCTGATGAACATTGGAAGACTGCAAATTCAGCATTAGATAGAATTAGAAAAGCTTTTGCGACAATTTCTTTAAAACCAATGACCTTCTTTGTTGGTGCTGTTATTGAACGAAGTATGGCTGAAGAAATTTATAATCAATTATTAAAAGGTACTTTATCGAATGCTGCTAATTTAACCAATACAAATCAAATTGTCTCTATATGTAAGTGGCTAATCAAATTATAAAATTTTTATTAATTTTAGCAAAGGAACAAAATGCAAAACCGTAAACTTGGAAATAGCAATTTAGAAGTTTCGGCACTCGGACTTGGCTGTATGGGAATGAGCTTTGGTTTGGGACCGGCAGCAGACAAAAAGGAGATGATTTCTCTGATTCGTACTGCGGTTGAACGTGGTGTAACTTTTTTCGATACGGCAGAAGTATATGGACCATTTGCGAATGAAGAACTCGTTGGCGAAGCTCTGGCACCTTTTCAAGGGAAAGTGGTGATTGCCACTAAATTCGGCTTCAAACATGACCCCAAAGGAGGTTCTCAATGGGTAGGGCTTGATAGCCGTCCGGAGCATATCAAACAGGTAGCGGAAGCATCACTCAAACGTCTTAAAATAGAAGCCATAGACCTATTCTATCAACACCGTGTTGACCCGGAAATACCAATTGAAGATGTTGCAGGTGCAGTGAAAGACCTTATCGGGGAAGGCAAAGTAAAGCATTTCGGTATGTCTGAAGCAGGAGTGAAAACAATTCGCCGGGCGCATGCCATACAACCTGTTACCGCCTTACAGAGCGAATACTCGCTGTGGTGGAGAGAGCCTGAAGCTGAAATAATTCCTGTTTTAGAGGAACTTGGAATCGGATTAGTTCCGTTCAGTCCTCTTGGAAAGGGTTTCCTAACAGGAAAAATTGATGAAAACACTACATTTGACAAAACGGACTTTAGAGCCATAGTTCCCCGCTTTACTCAGGAAAACAGAAAAGCAAATCAGGCAATGGTAGATTTACTTCAAAGAGTTGCCGCAAGCAAAAATGCTTCGCCGGCTCAAATTGCTCTCGCTTGGCTATTAGCACAAAAGCCTTGGATTGTACCAATTCCCGGAACCACAAAATTGAATCGTTTGGAGGAGAATCTTGGAGCTATTGATATAAAACTATCATCAGATGAACTTATTGAAATTGAAAATGCTTCATCAAAAATAACTTTGCAAGGTGCAAGATACCCGGAAAGTTCACAGAAACTAATAAATCGCTGATATTTATTAAAATCATTATAATTTTATGCAATTTTTATAATTTTGCATTGATAGTCAATAATATGATATTTAAACCTTATTTCCAAATATAACCTTAGTAGCAGATTATTTAAATTGTCATAAAACCTTATTACCTTATTAGGAGGATTATAAAACAATAAGGTTGAAAGCAGGGATAAACAAATTTTCTATTAAGGTTTAAATAATAAAATAAGGTTTTTGAGGGTGCTGCAACGTAGATTATTCGCTAATATTTATTTTCACCTTGTTCCCAAGCTCCCGCTTGGGAACATCTTGTTTTGGGTTACTAAGCAGGAGCTTAGTAACCAGATATTAATAGAAAGCATTCCCCATAAATAAAAAAGGCATCCTTAAGATGCCTTTTATAATTTCTTTTATCTTTTTATTCTTCTTTCTTCTTCTTTTTCTCTTTTTTTGGTTCAGGTTCTTCTTCGGCTTCTTCTGTTATTTCTTCTGAAGTTTCAGTTTCGGGTTCTTCTTCCACTTCGGTTATTTCTTCTACAGCTTCGACTTCCACAGCTTCTTCCTGAACTTCTTCAACTATTTCTTTTTCTTTTTTAGGTCTTCCTCTTTTTTTCTTGACTTCGGGCTGTACTTCTTCGGTAGTCTCTGTAGCAGTCTCTAAAGCTTCTGCTTCTTCGGCTTCGTGAGCGGCGGCGGCTTTCTTTGCGGCTCTCCTGGTTTTACCGGCTGTTTTCTTAGCCTGTGCTTTCTTCCTTGCTTTTAATGATACCGTTCCGTCCTGTGGAGCCGACCAGTCAACAAGTTCGATAATGGCAGCCTGACCGGAATCACCGCGGCGTAAGCCTGTTTTTGTGATTCTGCAATATCCTCCCGGTCTTTCTTCGACTAAAGGTGCAATCGTATCGAATAGTTCCTGCAATACTGCTTTGCTCCTTATGTCGCGTCCGACTATTCTCCTGTTATGTATGTCAACCGTCTGCCCATCCGGGAGTAACTGGTTTTTCTCATTATGGAGGGCATGTTTCGCTTTTGTTATCAGATGCTCTGCATAAGGACGCAATTCTTTTGCTTTAGCTTCGGTCGTAGCAATTTTCTTATGCTGGAACAAAGCCGTAGCGAGATTCCTAAGCAAAGCCTTTCTATGACTGCTTGTACGGTTTAATTTTCTTCCTCTTACTTGATGTCTCATTTAAAATACTCGAACAATACGAAAAAAATCTCTTAATAATTATCAGTTAATTCAACTACTTTCTTAACTTCTTCCTTTAAATATTTGTCAATATTCATTCCGAAATCCAGACCAAATAAATGGACAACATCCATAAGTTCAACGAGTGATTTTCTGCCGAAGTTACGGAATTTAAGAAGCTCTGATTCCTGCAAAGAAACAAGTTCTCCAAGTGTTTTAATATTAGCTGCTTTCAGACAGTTATGGGCGCGAACGGACAGTTCGAGTTCATCAACCGGTGTTAACAAAATCTTCCTGAGTCTGTTTCGTTCAGCTTCCTTGACTTCTTCCTCGACGGCGACCTGCTGCTGTACTTCTTCTTCAACTTCGGTAAAAGTAATGAAGAATTTAATATGGTCATTAATAATCTTCGCGGCTGTATGAACTGCTTCTTCAGGACTGATAGTACCGTCGGTAATAATGTCCAGGATAAGCTTTTCATAATCTGTCTTTTGCCCAACTCTGAAAGGTTCAACGAAATAATTGACCTGTTTAAGCGGAGTATAAATGGAATCTATCGGAAGCATCCCGATAGGAAAATCTACGGTTATCTGGTCTTCAGCCGGAATATAACCCTTCCCTCTTCCAATCCTTAACTCGACATCGAACTCCGCATCATCGGCGAGAGTTGCAATATGATGGTCGGGGTCAAGCACCTCGACTAAATTACTGCCTTCCTGTATATCTTTTGCAGTCCAGGTACAAGGACCTTTCAAATGGAATGTAAGCCATTGAATTTTCTTATCAATAGTCTTCATACGGACTTGCTTCAAATTCAAAATAATTTCCGATACGTCTTCAATGACACCGGGAACTGTTTCAAATTCGTGTAAAACATCTGTAATCTTCACTCCGATAATAGCGGCACCCGGAATCGAGGACAATAACACCCTGCGAAGGGAGTTACCGATTGTTGCTCCATAGCCCATCTCTAACGGCTGTAGTATAAATCTACCGAAATTCGGATTAGTAGATTCTTCAATTTGAACCCTTTCGGGCATCTGCATTTGTGTGTTCATACTATTTCTTTATCTTGCTGATAAATTTATAATTATATCATTATTTTTATTTATTATAACGGTATTAACCGGTTAATTTTTATACTCTTCTTCTTTTTGGTGGTCTGCATCCGTTATGCGGTATAGGAGTTTTATCTAATATACCGTGGATTTCAAGACCGGATTGTGTCAAAGCACGGATAGCCGCTTCTCTGCCGGCACCGGGACCTTTGACGACGACATCTACCTTGCGTAATCCCATATCATAAGCTTCTTTTGCAGTTTTTTCGGCTGAAACCTGTGCGGCATAAGGCGTGTTCTTCTTAGAACCGCGAAAGCCGTTTCTGCCCGCCGATGACCAGCATAATGTATTGCCGTACATATCAGTAATGGTAACCATCACATTATTGAATGAGGCTTTGATGAAAGCTTTGCCGTGTATATCAGCTACGACTTTCTTTTTAGTTTTCTTTTTTCCTGCCGCCATTTAATATTAATCAATTATGAAACAAAAATTTTAAATACTCAAAAACAAATTACTTCTTAGCCAAAGCTTTCTTCTTTCCGGCTACGGTTTTCCTCTTACCTTTACGTGAACGGGCATTGGTGCGGGTGCGTTGTCCTCTTACGGGTAAACCCCTCCTGTGACGAATCCCGCGGTAACAGCCAATGTCCATAAGACGCTTGATATTCATCTGCGTCTCGGTACGAAGCTGACCTTCTACCTTGAAATTATCCTGTATAACCGACCGGATACGGGCAATCTCGTCATCAGTCCAATCGTTCACCTTTTTATCGAACTCTACAGCCGCTTTTTCAAGCACTTTGGCAGATGTAGTATGTCCGATGCCGTACACATAAGTCAGCCCTATAACGCCGCGTTTATTTTTTGGTAAGTCAATACCGGCTATTCTTGCCATAAATTATTCCTTTAATTATTAACCCTGTCTTTGTTTAAAACGGGGGTTTTTCTTATTAATAATATATACACGCCCCTTACGCCGGACGATTTTATCCTCCGGATTCCTTTTTTTTGTTGATGCTTGTACTTTCATGGCTTTAATCCATTATATCTATCACAATTAAAAAATCTATTTATATCTATATACAATTCTGCCTTTTGATAAATCATAAGGCGAAAGCTCTACGGTAACCTTATCACCTTGCAGTATCTTTATAAAATTCAACCGCATTTTACCCGAAATATGTGCAAGAACTTTATGACCATTTTCAAATTTGACAATAAATTGGGTATTAGGAAGAGTTTCCTCAATTATTCCATCTACCCGTATCAGCTCCTGTTTAGCCATAAATTAATTTCTAAGCGTCAAAATTATCGGTTTTCCATCATCTACGACTACCGTATGTTCATAATGTGCCGCCGGTTTACCGTCTGCCGTATAAACCACCCAGCCGTCATTTCCCGTAAACACCTGCCTCGTACCTGCATGAACCATCGGTTCAATTGCTAAGGTCATACCCTTAAAGAGCTTAATATTAGGATATTTATTCCTGTGAAGCAGGGGTGGTACAAAATTCGGTACCGGTGGCTCTTCGTGAAGATGCTTTCCGATTCCGTGTCCCACTAATTCCCTTATTACCGAATAACCGTTTTTTTCAACGAACTCCTGTATTGCTCTCGATATATCATATATCTTATTTCTTGTAACTGCCTGCTCTATTCCAAGTCTAAGACTTTCTTCAGTAACCTTCATCAAATTTTCTTTTTCTTCCGAAACTATACCAACCCTATAAGTTACTGCACTATCACCAAAGTACCCGTCTTTCTCGCAACCGCAGTCTAAAGAAACAATCTGACCTTCTTCCAATTTTCTCTTTCCCGGTATCCCGTGAACAACTTCCTTGTCAATCGAGATACATAATGTATTGGGAAACTTTTTTCTGTCAACTACATAACCCTTGAACGCCGGTTTCGCACCCTGGGATAATATATAATCCTCAGCAATTTTATCAATTTCAATAGTTTCGATACCGGGTTCAACATATTTTTCCAAAAGCGATAAGGTATCGGCTACAATACGGCACGCTTTTTCTATCAAAATTATTTCATTCTCATTTTTAACATAGGGAGCCTGTATAAAGCTTGTTGTCATCGCTTAATACTGACCGACCCTTCCTTTTATTTTACCACTCTTCATAAAGCCGTCGTAATGACGCATTAACAGATACGATTCAATCTGCTGAAGAGTATCCAGGGCAACACCAATCACAATTAACAAACTGGTACCTCCAAAGAACGATGCGAATGATG
>JBEKWK010000167.1:0-7206 GCA_049513175.1 FCB group bacterium | reverse complement strand
TTCAATTATTAAAAGAGATTTAAATGAAAATATTAAAATTTCTGGTACTAATAATTATCTTTCTTTTATTAAATGTCATACTCAAGGCTTCTGAACCCATATGGAATGTAGCTTCGTTAGACAATCCCGCACCGGGGTATATAGTATTTGAAATGGTTGATTCGCCGGATTTCTTTGTAATAGATAATTACGGATTTGAACAATATATTGATACAATCAGTCATGGTTCATTACGGTTAGTAGATTTTAAGTATATGAATAACGGACTGTGGATCGGTTCAGCACCTATCGCGAATAAATATTATTTGTTCAATCAGAATATGGAATTAATTGACAGCATACCGGTTCCTATATACTATACTATTGACTACCATGATATTATTGTTTTATCAAACGGGCATTATCTCTTATTGTGTGATGAATATATTTTGGCTGACCTGAGTAAAATTGTACCGGGCGGAAGTAAACAGGCACGAATAGTCAGTAATGTTTTGGTTGAAACAGATAGAACCGGTAAAATTTACTGGACTTGGAGAGCATGGGACCACATAAATATTACTGATGCGACTCCTGATATAGATTTGACTCAGTCTGCGATTGATTTCACTCATGTAAATACAATCGTTGAAGATAAAGATAGTAATATAATTGTTTCATTCAGGCATTTAGATGAAATCACAAAAGTAAAAAAAGATTCATCCGGAGAAATAATCTGGCGATTCGGCGGTTCGATGTGTAAAAACAATGAATTTACTTTTATAAACGATACTGTCAATGGTTTTAGCGGCTTTTCACATCAACATTCGATTTCATTGCTTCCTGACGGAAATCTGTTAATGTTTGATAACGGAAATTTAAAGAATCCACCTATCTCCAGAGCAGTTGAATACAAAATGGATACGGTTGCAAAAACTGCAATCAAAGTTTGGGAGTATACAGACCCTTCCCATATTTTCCAGGATGATATGGGTAATGCTGAAAGGCTGTCAAATGGTAATACATTAATAAACTGGAGCAATATTAAAGTTACAGAGGTCAAGCCTGACAATTCTCTTGCTTTTGAGCTTGGTTATATTTCTGACCAAACAATATACAGGGTTTACAGGCTAATTACAAGAATGAATGCAGTTTCTAACAGCATAAACGATATTGGTGATTACGATTTTAATGATAGTAATTTCACTACTGGTGTTACCATAACAGTTTCTTCCTTGACCGGTTCCGGATTAACTTCAATTGAAAAGCATAATTACCCGCCACCCACAGGTGAGTACCAGGATTCAAATTTTTCATTTATCTATCCTTATAGATGGGTTTTCAGCCAAAATGGAATTTCTAATATCACCGGAACAATAAAATTCAAGCTAAATACTATACAAAACCTTAATAGTCCTGAGCGTGCGGCAATCTATAAACGGGATAAAGAAACAGTTGGAATATTTAAAGAATTAAGCACAAGCTATGATTCAACAACGGGTGAAATCACTGCTAATTTCACAGGTTTCGGTGAATTTACAATCGGTTCGAAAAAGACAACTTCTGTAAGAGATGTTAGTGAAAATTATAGTCAAAAATTTTATTTTTATCCTAATCCCGCTTCAGTTCAAATTCAAATAAACGATAAAAATTTTGAAGGTGCAAAATATTCTATTATGAATATAATCGGTATTACAATATCAGAAGGAATAATAGAAAATGATAATATAAATATCTCTAATTTATCTCCCGGCATCTATTTCCTGAAAGCAGGAAATAAGGTGTATAAATTTGTGAAGATGTAGTATTTCTTATATCTAAATATTGCAAAGAATTCTATTATAAAATAGGAGTTATATTATGAAAAAGTTTTTTTTACTCCTTTTAATTATACTCATCAATTCAAATGCCTCATTTTCAAAATGGGTATCTTGCAATAGCGGCTTATATTGGGGAGATATCAGACCTATTGTTACAATCGGAGAAAACATCTTTGCAGGAAATTTGGGTGGTGGAGTCTTCCTCTCTACCGATATGGGAAATAGTTGGATTCAAAAAAATTCCGGAATAATGGATTTAAATGTTATGACTTTATCTGTAAGTGGAAATAATATAATTGCAGGGACATATTATAGCGGTGTTTTTCTTTCCACAGACATGGGAAACAATTGGACTCAAAAGAATTCCGGTTTGACTGACCTTTGTATTATATCATTAGCCATGAGTGGAAATATCATATTCGCAGGTACAAATAATGGAATGTTTCTTTCGACAGATTTAGGAGATACATGGTTACAAAAAAATTCCGGTTTAACTGAAAAACATGTATATTCAATTGCAATTAGTGGTAACATAGTTTTTGCAGGTACATATCCAGGTAAGATTTTTCAATCTAATGATATGGGGAATAATTGGATTCAAAAAGATTCAGTTTCAGATTACTGTGATATTAATACAATAGCTATTAGTGATAGTATTATTTTTGCAGGAACCTCTTTAGGGATAGTTCAATCCACAGATATGGGAAACAACTGGACACAAATTAATTCTTCTAATAATTATCATGATATTTATTCTATAATCATTATTGGGAACTATATTTATGCCGGTTCTAGTAATGGAGCAATTTATAATTCAACAAATATGGGAATTAGTTGGTCATATTATTCAAATGTGTTAGGCTACGGTAATATTTATTCTCTATATGTAAATGGCAATAATATTCTCGCAGGAACCGGGTATGGAATGTTTTTATCTACCGACAATGGAAATAGTTGGACTCGTAAAAATTACCAATTATCAGATATTGGGATTAATTCAATGGTTATTAATGATAACAATATTTTTGCAGGAACCGGTGGTGGTATATTTTTATCAACTGACAATGGTAATGGTTGGGTACCTAAGAATTCCGGATTAATAAACTATTATATCAAAACAATTTTAATAGATGGAAATAATATATTTGCCGGAACAGATGGTAGTGGAATTTTTCTTTCGACAGATTTGGGAAATAACTGGACACCTAAAAATTCGGGCTTGACTGACCTTCATATTAATTCAATTTCAATTAGAGGAAATAATATGTTTATCGGAACAGATAATTGTGGTTTATTTCTTTCTACGGATTTAGGAAACAATTGGTCTTCTATAGATTCTGGCTTGACCAAATTTACAAAATCTAACATTACTTCAATATTAATAAACGGAGATAATATTTTTGCAGCGACCTGGGGTGATGGAATATTTCTTTCTACTGACCTTGGGAAAAATTGGACGAAAAAAAATACCGGTTTATTGGATACTAATGTCAATGTTATTGCATTAATGGGAGACAATATATTTGCCGGTACATTGTTTTACGGTATGTTTCTTTCAACAGACATGGGAGATAACTGGACTCAAAAAATTTCAGGATTAACAAACACTAATATTAATACAATATATATATATGGAATTAATGTTTTTGCAGGGACAAATGGCGATGGGGTATTTCTATCAACAGATATGGGAAATAACTGGATTCCTATTTTAGGTAGTGAATATACAGAATCAATATTAATAACCGGAAAATACATTTTAGTCGGGACTTGGGGAAAAGGTATCTTCAGAGGGAACATATCTGAAATGGGAATGTCAGATGTTAAAGATGTAAATATTGAAAATGAATTGCGAATATTCCCTAACCCTGCATGCGATTATTTAGAAATAGCAATGAACAAAGAGTTGCAACCCCTTGTTAAGATGATTGCAATTTACTCGGTTCTTGGGAATAAAGTTTTAGAATCAGAATGTAAAGAAAGAATTGACATCGGTTCATTATCTCCAGGTATCTATTTCCTGAAAGCAGGAAATAAAGTTTATCAATTTGTGAAGATATAAAACAAAAAGATTTTTTTAAAATATATTGATTTTAAATATTTAGATTTATCTCAATATAATCAACTTGCCTGTCTGTGTGCCTTCACCGGCACTTATTGTATAATAATAAATTCCATTTGGTAGTGATTTTGTATTAAATATGATTTGATGTTCACCTTCATCCAGTGGTTTCCCATCAATTAAAGTAGCAACAACTTCTCCTTCCATATCCCTGACATTTAAAGTTACAATCGGTTCGTTATAAGTTAATACAAACTTTATGATAGTTGTTTCACCTGCCGGATTAGGCTGACTCTGGTATAATGTAAATGCGGGACCAAGCGTTATTTGGCGTATATCAAATTGGCATACGTCCATACAAACCCTGCACGAATTATCAGAACTAATAGGTGCAAAATTATTGTCCTCCCATGTAAGGGGTTCAAGGTTTAAATTTGTACATTCGGAATCACCGAGAAATGTCATAAAATCAATTTGCATCAAAGGTAAAGAATCGAGATTTATACTATTAGTTCCTTCAATATCCAAAATACCGTTATAGTTGTAATTATAGGTATTATTAATTGGAGCCAATAAAGTTTTATTAAATGTTAATCGCAATCTGTATTTATTATTAAAAGATTCCTGTATTGATACCCCATGCAGATAGATAGGAAAAGTAATTTTGGTTCCCGGTCGTAATTTTTCATTATTACCGTTACTGCAATCCATAAAAAGGTCAGCACCACTGCTGTTACCCAATACATCAAAATATTGAGTAATATTTTTACTTAGCATGGTAAAAATTCTTTGATATATATCCAACAAATCTTTGCTCGAATTCGCTTTGAAAAATTGTCCGCCCGTAGAATTTGCTATATCAGCTAGTATATTATCAGCAGTTGAACTGCCAACTCCGACAGTATATATTTTTATATTATTGTTATTAGCAATGTTAATTACATCATTAGAATTGTAATTAACGCTACGGTTATCAGCTCCATCAGTCAAAACAATCAATACTTTTTGATAAGGACGTAATTTTAAGCGGTTTATAACTTGTACACAAGCATCATAAAAATGAGTTGAATCGACAAACGTATTTGGGAGGGAATTAATTAATAAATTCTTATCGGTTGTAAAATCCTGGTTAACAAAAAAAGGACCGCCAAAGGAAAATACCCCTGCTTCATCGGTTACCTGGGGAGTGGTAACCATAGAATTAATAAAATTCTTTCCTGCTGCTATTGCCGCACCTAATCTTGTAATATTCTCCTTAGGCAAATAATTTTCCATACTTGGGCTTATATCAAAAAGTAAACCTATAGAATGTGAAAGTCTCGTATCAGCCATGAAAAAGACCCTTTGGCTGTCAATTGAAGCCTTCTGAGGGCGATAACAAATATTAAATATTATCGAATCATTTTTTTGAAGCGTATCAGGAAAAATTATATTGCCCAAAAATGGCTGTAATAGCGGGTCAATGCTAGAAATAGTCAGAACAGTGTCCCCGATATTTTTAAAAACGATTTGGTCGCATTTCGTTTCTAATATTTTCGTTTTACCAAAATCGAACCTTGTTTTATTTATACTAAGTAAGGGAAGTCCGTTGCCCTGGCTGAAGACTTGTATATCACAAGAAATAACAAAAACAATTATTTCTATGAAGAAAATATACTTTGTAAAATAAGTAAATTTATTTTTCATATTTTATTTGAACAAATTTATAACCCTAATTTGCAAAATCTTTAATAAATAAATTACTTTAATTTAGACTTATTAATGCAAGAAATATTTTGCTACTTTTATTAACACGAAAAGGTTAATATCGTTACCAAAATTTATTTTCATTTTATAGTTTCATTAAAATAATTAAACCTTCATTGAGTTTTATTGTCTAATAATATGAGAATAAAAACATTGGAGGGTTAAAAAAAATGAAAACAATATCAAAAATAATCGTACTATTCCTGTTAGTATATTTAAGTATGCTTATTCCGGAACAAAAGGCTTCTGCACAGGGCGTATCTGTCAATTTCCAATTATTCTATAATAATCTGAGCCCATACGGCAGGTGGATAGATTATCCGGCTTATGGACGTTGTTGGATACCAAGAGTTGCTGTCGGTTTCAGACCATACTATTCTAAAGGTCATTGGGTATATGCAGACATTGGCTGGACCTGGGTATCAGGTTATCCCTGGGGCTGGGCACCTTTCCATTACGGTCGCTGGATGCTTGACCCTTCTTATGGCTGGCTCTGGGTTCCGGGGATGGAATGGGGACCTGCATGGGTTTCATGGAGACATGCGGAAGGCTTTTATGGTTGGGCACCTTTAGGTCCCGGTGTAAGTATTAATATCGCTTTGGGAGCTGGCTATGTAATTCCGCATGACAGATGGGTATTCGTTGAAGACAGATATATAGGCGACCCTCATATAAACAGGCATTTCATAGGTCCTGAAAGAAATCCCGGTATTATAAACCGTTCAACAGTAATTGGCAATACTTACGTTGATAAAAGAAACCATGTATCATATATAGCAGGACCGAACAGAACAGATGTTGAAAGAGTAACTGCCAATAGAATTACACCTGTTGCAATACATGAAAACAATTCACCGGGGCAAAAATATAATAACGGGCACCTATGGATTTATAAGCCTGATATGCAAAATTCAAAAATTAATAGTACGACTCCTTCTACCGGGAATATTTCATCTACAGGGAATGGTAATAGGATAAACCGTACAGGGCAAGCTGTTCAGTCAGGCAAACCTGCCAGGGTTAACAATAATACGATTAACCGCACTCATTCCGGAAGGCTGAATGGGAGCATTTCAGGAAATAGGGGGAGGAGATAGGAAATTTATAAATTTATGGCAAAAGGGAAAAGGAACATAAACTTATCTGACTATCCCGTGAAAATTATTATCTGTAATATCTTGTAAGTTATAGCAAATGGGAATTATTTAAAAGTAAATACCGTGCATGTTGTTTATTATACAATAATTGATTGACTATAACTTCATTCAATTGATATTTTATGTTATACTTTAAAAAAAAATGAGATACTTATTATTAATTCTACTTATTGTTTTTTTTACTACTACAGCCAATTCCAAGGAAAATACTCCTACAGGTAAGTTGATAGTTTATCTGTACAATTTTGAATCCGACGACGGCAATGTAAGAGTACATCTTTACAACAGTGAGACAAGTCAATATTTCCCTGTCGTATCATCAAAAGCATATAAACTAATTGTTGCCCCGATTCATGAAAAAAAGGCACAAATTACTTTTGATAACCTTCCTTATGGTTTTTATGCATTAGCAATTCATCATGACAAAAATTTGAATATTAAAATG
>JBEKWK010000166.1:0-7209 GCA_049513175.1 FCB group bacterium | reverse complement strand
TTCTGGCATCTACTGCAAGATTATGTATATATGATATGATTTCATTTTTACCTAATTCATTGTAAAAATCCAGGGCATCACTTGCAGCAAGAAAAGGAGCCGGATTCTTCGTCCCCGTCCAGTCAAATTCGTGAGTAAAGCCTTGCTTATATTCAAGTGAAATTGATAATGGATGAATCAAATCTTTCGTATAATCTGAAGCCCACAAAATTGCACAACCTTTAGGTGCAAAGAGCCATTTATGTAAATTTCCTACATACCAATCTGCATTAATATCCGGAATGTTTAAATCCAGCATTCCGGGTGCATGAGCACCGTCTATAAGGCAGTATGTTCCATTTTGCCTGCATAACTCTGCCAATTCTTTTACAGGAAATATAATCCCTGTGGAAGAAGTAATATGGTCAAAAATTGCAATTTTTGTTTTAGTTGTTAGGGACTTTTTCACAATTTCTATTATCTGTTCATTCCCTCCAGTAGGAAAGGGTATATCTATTTCTACATATTTTGCACCTGTAACATCTGCAATATATTGCATTGCATTTCTGACAGCGGGATAAACATGATTGACTGTTAACAATTCATCACCGGGCTTAAATTGATGCTGTAATGCTCTTAAAACAGTATTCACGCCTGTCGTAGCATTATCAACAAAAACAAGATTTTCCTCTTTCGTACCAAAGAAAGAAGCAATTTTATCTGCAGTTTTTCTTATCAAACCGAAATAATCTTCAAGAATGAATTTCAGCGGTTCCCGCTCCAATTCTTCGGTATACCGGTTAGCGGCTCCCAGAACTTTTATTGGTGTCGCACCAAAAGAACCGTGATTTATAAATGTTATATTTTCATCTAAAAGCCATTTATTTCGAATTTTATGTCCAAATTCCATAATATATTTATTCTATTTTATTTCCCCCTTTCTCAAAGGGGGATTAAAGGGGTTTTAATTAATGAGTATGCAAATCCCTGTGCATGATTATTCTCGAGTCTTTCAGCTTCTCATCGTCCGGTAGAGCCAATAACCTGTTATTTAAATTCTTATCATTTTCATTTTGCAGACGCTTTGCAATATATGAAATTACGTTAGCAGGAAATACACTTGCTTTTTCGTAATCGCCCCTATGCTGAAGAAGGATTTCTGCAGATTCAGAGCAACTTGTCGGAAGTTCGTTAAGTGATGAAAATCCCGGCGAATCATGAATATTCGCTTAGACGTGACAATGCTTAGCCACTTCAAGACATTCCTTCTCATTGGATAAACCGAAGTCGGTTGCCAAAGTCATTCCAGCAAGAAGCAGATGTGCAAACCCGCTTCCGTCGGGGCTGCGGAATTCAACTGTCTGACGCCCGATTTCATGTGATAATTTTTTTGTTTGCTGAGGATTTACTTTTTGAGCAAGATTACTTACTTTTGTCCATCCTAATGGGACGCGTATCAGGGCACTTCTGTTGCGTTCACTCCAACAGACTTTTGTAGGTGCTTCGTGATGTGGAACAAGCCGTAAATACGATGCGGATACCATATTTCCGAAAGCAGTCAGGCTGGGTGCATAATGGCATAATCCGCCGATAAGCATCTTTGCATTTTTTGAAAGGTCTCCTTTTTCATCAGCCATTATATTTTCCCCATCTTTGAATAAGGCAACATGAAAGTGCATTCCGTTTCCTGCATGACCGACTTCTAATTTAGGTGCGAAAGTAGCAACGAAGCCGTGTTTGTATGCCATATTCCTGATTACCCACCTTGCAAGAGTAACAATATCTCCTGTATATTCTACCGGGGTTAATAGAAACTCGATTTCAACTTGTTCAGCTTTTTTCCCGTTTAATTCGTCAAAATCACTTTCCACTCTTTCTAAACAGCCGACCTCGTGATGTGCATATTTTACATTGCCATTAGTAATCTGTGAGAGTTGCTTGAGCATTTCATTGAGCAAATCACCGCTTTTAACGAAGGGGGCGGCTGCGTGATAGCCTCTCTGTTTTGTCAAAGGATAAGACCTGTTTTGCGGTTCACTTAGTAAATAAAATTCCAGCTCTCCATGTGCATATAAATCAAAGCCATGATTATTCTTTAACAAAGTACTTGCTTTATGCAAAATATTATCGGGTGTAAAAGTCGCTAATTCACCATCATGCGTAAGGAATTTACACACAAAATCAAGACTGTCTTCCACAAATGGATTTAAAAATGCAGATGAATAACTTGGTACTACATACAAATCGGAATTTCCTATATCAACTATCCCTTGGAATAGAGATGAGCCGTCCACACGCTCGCCTTCAGTCAGAACAAGCTCTGCATGTTTTCTGCTGCAAATTGGAATTTTCAATTCTTTGGTTTTACCGTCAATTGCAGTATAATGAAAAGTAATTATTTTGATTTGTTTTTCGATAATGACTTTGAGCAAATCATTTCTCGTCAAATCTTCGGGATTCTTGCCTGTGATTAGCTTTATCGGACTGGCAAGTGCAAAGTTTTCTTCTGTTTCAAGCATATTTTTTGGCTTAGTTTTCATATATAATCTTATATTTTTGGAACAATATAGAAAACTAAAATAACATTTTTTACGATGAGTTCGATTCCATATTTTTCAAATATTTTCAATGGGATTTCATTCTGTCATATATATTCCGTAATTTTGATGTGCAGCATATATATTAGTTAACAATATGTTATATAAAATGCGGTCAACAATAAATCTCCGTTTTGGAATTACCTTATCAACTGCAATACCTGCGGTAATTATCATTTTTGCTCTGATTTTTTCTACAAGTGATGTATTTGCAAAACATAAAAGACGGGTGCCTGCAAAATCTAAAATCAGTAAATCTGTTCAAGTAAAAATTAAAACATCAAAATCTTTACACATTAAAACGGCTAATTCTAAGCTGGTTACTTTAAATTTAAAAGTTGCCAAAGATACATCTGTTTCAAAGAAAATTGGTCCTTTGACTTCTCAAGATAGTATGCGGGCAATAGCTAAATTAAAATCAGGTATAGAAAATATTCTTGCGGGAAAAGGTTTGAGAAAATCAAAATCCGGATTGGCTGTTTATTCGATAACTCAAAAGAAGTTTTATTTTACAAAAGATATAACTCAGCCGCTTACTCCTGCATCCACTACAAAGCTGTTTACATCATTTATAGCATATAATACAATGGGTGGGGATTACCAGGTCAAAACAAGTATATATACTGATGCCCAAAAAATTGATGACAGTGTCCTTAACGGTAATCTATATATTCTCGGGCATGGAGATGCGCTTTTATCTATTCCGGATATTGAAGCACTTTCAGATGAAGTCGCAAAAAAAGGTATAAAGAAAATTAATGGTAATATATATGCTGACGGGACTTTCTATGATAGTCTATATATGCGCCAATGGTATGCAGGAGACAAGGAAGAGGTAGAGCCTATGCCTCCGATTACCGCACTTAGTCTCGAAAAAAACACAGCTACTATAATTGCTTATTCAAGTCCAAAAGTTAAAAGCCCGGTTAATGTTCAGATTGTACCAGCTTCAGAAGCGTTCAGAGTCTGCTATGGCTCACAGGGTGTTTCTAAAGAAGATAAAACAACGGAGAAAGCTGTACCAAAAACTGAACTCAAAGTAAAAAAATCAATATTAAAACAGTCTGTTAATTCAAAGAAAGCTATAGTTCGTCAATATAAGAAAAAGAAAAATATACCAATTTCTAAAAGCCCTAAAAATTCAAAATCGCTTAAGAAAATCAATATAAAATCAAAAGCGAAAATTAATGCTAAAACTTCTAAAGCGGCTACAAAAGCTAAAATTTCAGCAAAATCGAAATCTGCAAAGAAAACACCTATCGCATCAAATAAATCGAAAGCTAAGATATTACCTTTAAAGAAAAATATTAAAAAAATTAGTACTGATAATTTTATTTATAATTATTTTACTCAGAAATTCGGCGATTGTCCTCCTGCTCCGGCACCTGTAAAATCTAAACATGGTAAACAGGGGAAAAAAGGGAAGAGATTACCGCCTTTAAAAGTAAGTTCAACTTGTGGAGTAGATAATATACAGAATATAATTGTAACCGGTTCCGTTCAGCCGAACAGGACATATTCTTTTAAATATTTTATCAAGCATCCCGATTTGGTAACCGCCGGTGCGTTGAAAGAGAGACTGAAAGCGGGTGGAATAGAAATAAATGGTAAAATAGGAATACAACAATTACCTCAAAAAGACAGTAATGCGTCTCCATTACTTCTTGCTGAATTCCGTAGACCTTTAGTCGAAATAGTATATTACACACTTAAGAACAGTGACAATTATCTGGCAGAAAATCTTTTCAAGATGACAGGAGGATACTTAGGAAATCATCAGAATAATGCACAGAAAGCCATAGAAGCAAGGAACAATTGTTTTGAAAAATATAAAATCCCTTTCAAAAACTGCTTTCTGCATGATGGCTCCGGTCTATGCAGGCGAAATCTTATCACTGCAGAAGCCCTCATCAGAATATTAGAAAATGCTTATTCATCACCTTTCTATAAGAAATTGGATACCTGTCTCTCAATTGCAGGTGTAGACGGTACTTTGAAAAAGAGAATGAACGGTACACTTGCGGAAAATAATCTCCACGCCAAGACAGGCACATTAAGAAATGTCAGCGGTTTGACAGGCTATGTAAGGACTCAGGACGGGGAATTACTTGCCTTCGCATTTGTATTCAATGGTCCTAACGTCGGTCTTTACAAAAAGGCGGAAGATGAAATAGGGAAGTTGCTGGCAGGGTTTTCGTATAGATAGAATGTTTATTTAATTATAGCTGATTTTACCTTTTGCAATATTTCTAAGTTGTTTCAATAATTGGTTGTAATGTTCATGTGAGCCAATCCAGAACCAGCGTGCTATATTATCTTCCTTTATTAAAGCAAAGGCTCTATATTTAGCCCCAATACGAATAGACCAAATTTCCGTTGAACCTATTTGTTTAAAGTGAAGACCCGGATGATTTGGATTAGAAGACCAAAGTTTATATGTTTGAATTGATAGTTTTTGGATAGTTTGTGGTAGTGAATGGAATAATTTATTGAAATCCCTTGTCCTCCTGGAAATCATATTTTGTCCCAGCCTCCATCAAGGAGCTTACCATCTTTCTCCTCTTTTTCGACATTTTGCACCATAGCATCGAGTAAAATTTGAGATTCAGGAGTGGATAATAAATCATCCCACAATTTAGCATCATCCTTAACTTTGGCTTTTTTAATAACTGTTAATTTTACTTTATTTTTAATTGTTGTTTCCATTTTAATTATTTATTTTTTTTGTACAGATTTATTTTTAGTAAACGACATAACAAATTTAATATTTTGATAAGTATTTTCCAATACTTTATTCAAAAAAGGCGGAAGATGAAATAGGGAAGTTGCTGGCGGGGTTTTCGTATAGGTAAACAATTTATTTTATAAATTCACATAGAAGAATTGCAAAAAGACGTAATTGAAATACATCAGAGTCAAGTGAAAATAAGAGAAGTGGAGCTAATATAATTTTATTATTTCATTAGCCTCTGAGGCTTGCCTTCAGATACTTTTTCCAATATTGCTGTAAGCTTGTTCGGGTCATAGAATATTGAAATATTTAAATTGATAGTACCAATAACTTTCCCTTCATAATATAATGCAATAAAATCCGACATTCCACCTGCATTGAGCATCGGAATACCTTTAGTAGATGTCGCATCGAGATTAGGTGCATTACCGGCATCCTCGTTTATTTTTTCAATTATTTGCTTGTCATTAGGATTTACTTTTGATAAATAAGTTGCTTCAAAATCCTGTGCAATTAAAAGCTGGATACGGCTATTTACAAAAATATTGCCTGCATTGAAATTTTCATCTGATGAGATTGATACATACACTAGAAGGATTTTCTTATCTGTTTCAGCTTCTTTCTTAGCATCTTCATAATCAGACCATAAATTAATATATGCAAATGAAGAGTCCAAAAGCCAGCCTTTGAATAATTCGATTGTAGCAAAATTAGATACTCGTCTCATTTCTCTTGATTTTGAGTTTAGCATAATTAAAGTAGGTATCCTGTGCACTTCGAATCTTTCTTTTGCAATCTTTTTGTTGTCAGCATCATCAAGTGATACTTGAGCAAGAATGAATTTGTCATTAAGTAATTTCTTTACTGACTCATCGGAGAATATATTATCGTTGACAAATTTACAGTCTTTGCTCCATCGAGAATAAAAGCTTACCAGAACAGGCTTGCCGTTATTTTTGGAATCATTTAATGCTTTATCTAAGTTATTCCATTTCAGTGGTTGTTTTTGAGGCTGAAAATATAGAATAGAGGCTATACTTGCACATATCAGGAAAACAATGCCCGTTATTTTTACAGGAAATAAATCATTTTGTCTCATAAACTACTCACCGCCTTTATCAATTTGAATTTTGGAAAAATGAAATAGAGCAAGTGTCAGAAAACCTGAAAGTGAAGCCAATCCCCATAATATATTTTCTGTTGGAAATGACGACCTGCCGGCAATAGATTCTATTGCTTCTCTAAAGCCGCTCGGATACATAAAATCCGAAATGATTAATGCAAGATTATTATCCCATAAAAAAGAGGATATTATTGGAGCTGAAATACTATCCACAATCATCCATACAGCCAGAACGAATATATTAAGAAATCCCGGAAGCCAGCAGGAAAACCAGATGCAAATAATTATATACGTCATTGTCTGAAAAATTGATAATATATGTATTGCTAATATAATCCAAATATCAAATGTTATATGTATTGACATAAACATTGAAATTATTAGCACAGGTAAAGTACCCATTAATAACAAGAGTGCAAAAATTGAAATAGTTGCTGAAATGATTTTTGTGAAAACATATTCGGCTTTTGTAACTGGTCTTGCCATCAGTGTTCTCAGCCAGCCGTTTTTCATGTCGAAAGAAATTATTCCAGCTCCGAAAAATATTGATAGTAAAGGTACAAGCATTTTAAATTCACCTGATATGATTTGAGCAATATCGAGTTCATTGATGATTCCGCCCGGTTTCATTGCTCCGAATATAATAGGCAACAGCAAGCCAGCCCAACCGAAAATTGTGAAAATACCTGAAATTATCAAAATAGGCACTGTCCACATTTTTCTTATTTCGAAAATCAAAAGCTTTAATGATAGATTTCTCATAATGCCTTCCTTTCGCT
>JBEKWK010000165.1:0-7222 GCA_049513175.1 FCB group bacterium | reverse complement strand
TTGAATACGCTCCGGATAATATCATGCTGTCAATCGGTAAAAGGTTGCTATTCACAGATGAATAGGTGATTTTCAGACTATCAACATTATATCCTGAAATTGTAAAATCAACATCAGTTGAAGTATTTTTCTCTATTGTTACATCAGAGATTTTGGACATTGTTGGTAAAATTAATTTTGATAAATCGGCTTTAAACATACCACCACCATATACTGTACCTGCATAGGCATAATTTCCACTTATTGCTATTGAATTAATATATATAGAATTTAAACCCAAATTCTTTTGAGTCCAGCTATCACCATTATCAGTAGATAAATATACTCCTGCTCTGTCAGTTCCTACAATAATATTTATACCACTTGTAGCAAGGGTCTGTATAGCATTTGATAAACCCTTGTTTTTGGGCAACCAATTATCACCATTATCAGTGGATAGGTAAACTCCACTGTAATCAGTTCCTGCAAAAATTCCACTATCATTAGCAACAAAGGATGTTACATTTGTATTAGAGCCTTGCTTAATTATACCGTTATTTTTTAAAGACCAACTATCGCCGTTATCATTTGACAAATAAATCCCAATACTATCAGTGCCGGCAAAAAGATTATTCCCTATTATCAATACAGCATTTACTAATGTATCATTTAATCCATTATTCTTTTGAAACCAATTATCACCATTATCAGAGGATTTATAGACACCTCCTCCATAAACTCCTACAAAAATATTATTCCCACTTACGGCAAATGATGATATATTCAGTTTTTTTAAACCATTATTTTTTTCTACCCAGCTATCCCCATTATTAGTTGATAATAATACTCCACCCTGAGTTCCTACAAATATATTATTATCTTTTATACACATAGACTGTACAATTGCGTCAGGTGTAAAATAATTTTTTTGTACCCAATTCATTCCATTATTCATTGAAAGAAATACGGCATTTCCATAAGCTCCTGCAAAAATATTATTACCATTGATTACGATTGAAGATATTTCTTCAGCAGTTAAACCATTGTTCTTTTGCTTCCAGTTATCTCCATCATCTGTTGATATATATATACCGTCGCCATAATAATAAGAACCCGAATAAATAGTATCACCGCTTACAGAAAGAGTATTTACATACATATCTCTTAACCCGTTATTCTTTTGAACCCACCTTTCGCCATTGTCTGTGGATGCATAAATGCCTCCTCCGTCAGTACCCGCATAAATTTTATTATTACTCTTTGTAAGTGCACAAATAAAGTTTGCAGCCAATCCGTTTTGTTTCCGAACCCAGTTTTCACCGTTATCTGTTGATAAAAATAATCCATCACCCCAGGTACCAGCAAAAATATAATTGCCGTTACTTATCATTGTCTGTATAGTTGAAATAGATGAATCCGGCAATCCGTTATTCTTTTGTACCCAGTTCTTTCCGTTATCCGTTGATAAATAAATTCCATTATGAGTTGTACCCGCAAAAATGTTATTCTTATTTATTGCAAAAGAAGTAACAAATACTTGACCTAATCCATTAGTTGTAGAAGTCCAGGATATACCATTATCCGAGGAAATAAAAATTGTACGAAAACTACCGGCATATACATTATTCCCATCAACAGTAAAAGAATAGACAGGTGGAAATATGTTTATATTCTCTTTTTTCCATGTAATACCGTAATCAGTCGAGAAATACAAGGTATCATTAATAAAAAGCCCGTCAAAATGAGCACTAATCACAATTGTATTTCCGCTTAAAGAGATATTATCTACTAATTTTTCCTCGAAGTTGCTGTTCAATTGTTTCCAATTATCTCCACCATTAGAAGAAATAAATAATTGCCCTGTATTGGCTAAAGCTAAAACTTTATTTCCACTGGTGGTTATTTGTTTGATATTTCCGCCATACAATCCATTATTGCATGCTTCCCACTGTGCATTCAATGTTAAAAAACTAAACAAAACTAACAGAACTGGTAACAATACATTTTTCATTTTACTTCTCCATTTATAGAAAAAAATAATTTAAGTGCAATATTTCAAATACTTGACACTTTGCAAGTGTTTGACATCTTCTTCCTATCAAAATGTTTTACCACAATTAGTAATTATTAATTCGTAATTAGTAATTTTTTTTAAACTCCTAATTCCACACTCCTAATTCCTAATTATTTCACAAACATCCTCGTTAGCTCACCGATTTTTATAAAATAAACGCCACTTGGTAAAGATTCAATATTAATTCGCGTATCTGCACCAGTGGCTGTAGCGGACATTAATTTATTTCCAAGTATATCATAAATGCTAATATCTTTCCCTATTATATTTTCAGAATTAATATTAAGGAAATCACTTGCAGGATTGGGAAAGATTATGTTTTGTGAGGTTTGTAATTCTTCTTTGACATTTACAATATCATTTACAGTAAATACAAAATAAGTAAATATTTTATTATTATAAACATCTGTTAATATTATCCCAATAAAACTTGCTCCAATAGTGTCTTTGACAGGCTTTAATGTTAATTTCCAGTTTGAGCCAGCTCCCGATAAAAGCATACTATCTATCGGTAAAAGGTTGCTATTCGTAGATGAATAAGAGATTACCAAACTATCAACATTATACCCTGAAATTGTAAAATCAACATCAGTTGATGTATTTTTTTCTATTGTTACATCAGAAATTTTTGACAAAGTTGGTAAAATTAATTTTGATAAATCGGCTCTAAACATACCTCCACCATACACTGTACCTGCATAAACATAATTTCCACTTATTGCTAATGAATTAATTGCAATAGAATTTAAACCTATATTCTTCTGTTCCCAGTTATCACCATTGTCAGTAGAAAGAGATACTCCGTTTCTATCAGTACCTACTAGAATAATATTACCACTTATAGCAAGAGTTTTAGTAGGCATTTGCGATGAGCTAGTATGAGTATGAACCCAATTATCACCACTATCTGATGATAAGAATATTCCATTACCATCAGTTCCGGCAAAGATTACAGTGTCATTAGCAACAAAGCAAGTAACATTCGTAGAAAATCCATTATTAATTATACCGTTATTTTTTAAAGACCAACTATCGCCGTTATCATTTGACAAATATATCCCGATACTATCAGTGCCGGCAAAAGGATAATTTCCTTTTACAAATACTGCATTTACTAATAAATTGGTTAACCCATTGTTTTTTGGAATCCAGTTATCACCATTATCTGATGATTTATAAACCCCTCCACCGTAAATTCCGGCAAATATATCATTGCCGCTAACAGCTAATGACTTTATATTAAGTTTTTTTAAACCGTTATTTTTTTCTGTCCAAGTATCTCCTTTATTAGTAGAGAGAAATATTCCTCCGGGAGTACCGGCAAAAATATAATTTCCATTAATACACATTGAGTTTACAATTGCGTCAGGTGTAAAATAATTCTTTTGTACCCAATCATTACCATTATTTGTTGATAGAAATACAGCAAAAGCACCTGCATAAATATTATTCCCGCTCGTTACGATTGAAGACACTATCTGAGCAGTTATACCATTATTTTTTTGTTGCCAGGTATCGCCGTTATCCGAAGATAAATAAACTCCATTACCATAAAAATAAGAACCTGAATAAATTGTATCACCGCTTACAGCAAGTGTATTCACATACAAGTCTCTTAATCCGTTATTCTTTTGAACCCAGCTTTCACCATTATCAGTGGATAAATAAATACCTCCGCCATCAGTGGCAGCATAGACTTTATTATTACTTGCAGTAAGACAACATATATGATTAGGGAGTAACCCATTGTTCTTTTTTACCCAGTTTTCTCCGTTATCAGTTGACAAATATATTCCATCCCCCCAGGTTCCTGCAAATATATAATTACCGTTACTAACCATTGTTCTTATACTTGAATCAGGTAACCCGGCATTCTTTTGAGTCCAGTTTTTGCCATTATCCGTTGATAAATACACTCCATTCTTAATTGTACCTGCAAAAATATTATTTCCGCTTATTGCAAATGAGCTAACAGCAACGTTATTTAACCCATTATAATATACTGACCAATATTTACCATTATCGGGGGATATATAAACTACACCATAACCACCTGCATAAACATTGTTTCCATCAACATAAAATGAAAATATTGCCATAGTACCCATGCTTTCTTTTGTCCAGCTACTACCATAATCAGTTGAGTAATATAAGGAATCAGGTGTAGATGACATGTATACATCGAAACGAGTACAAATTACAATTGTGTTTCCGCTAAAAGCAAATTTAGTTACTAATTTTTCCTGAAAATTACTATTCAATCTTTTCCAATTATCGCCGTTATCAGAAGAAATAAATAATTCACCCACATCAGTTAAAGCTAAAACCTTATTACCGCTTACTGCTAAAGCATTAATATTTCCTCCATATAAACCCTTATTACATGCTTCCCATTGGGCATTGAGGTAAGTAAAACTTAAAATAACAATCAGAATGAGTAGAAATAGATTTTTCATTTTTCTTCTCCATTTATTTTTTAAAATAATTTAAAAGCAATTTTTCAATTACTTGACACTTCGCAAGTGTCCGACATCTTCTTCATATCAAAATGTTTTACCACAATTAGTAATTATTAATTCGTAATTAGTAATTTTTTTAAACTCCTAATTCCACACTCCTAATTCCTAACTATTTCACAAACATTTTAGTTAGTTCACCGATTCTTACAAAATAAACTCCACTTGACAAAGATTCTATATTTATTCGTGTTTCAGCACCTGCGGCTGTAACTGACATTAGTTTATTTCCAAGTATATCATAAATACTAATCTCTTTACCAATTATATTTTCAGAATTAATATATAGAAAATCGCTTTCAGGATTGGGAAAGATTATGTTTTGTGATGTATGTACTTCATCGTCAACTCCTGTTATTTCTTTTACTGTTAATTTAAATGTGCTTGAAATTGCATTGTACCCATCTGACAACATAATTTTAATATTACTTACGCCAAATCTGTTCTCATAAGGTTTTAATAATAATTTCCTGTTTGTTCCGCTTCCTGATAAAATTATTTCGTCTGATTGTAAAAGACTGATGTTGGATGATTCATAAATGATTTTCAAACTATCAATGTTATAGCCTGAAATTGTAAAATCAATATTAGCAGTAGTATTTTCATCAATTGTTATATCGGAAATTTTAGAAATAGAAGGAGATAAATATTTATTTAAAACCACTACATTAAAAGTTGTGGTGTCGCTATTTAAGCCATCTGAAACAATAATTTTAATATTGCATTCACCAATTGTATTTTTGGAAGGTTTCAATGATAATTTCCTATTTGTACCGGTACCTGATAAGAACAAACTATCAAAGGGTATAAGGCCACTGTTGAAAGATTCTAAGTAGATTTTTAAACTATCAATATTATAGCCTGAGATTGTAAAATCAACATTAGCAGTAGTATTTTCATCAATAATTATATCGGAAATTTTGGATATAGACGGTGAAATTAATTTAATTAGCCCGGTTCTATAAATACCTCCGCCGTTAAACAAGGTTCCCGCAAATATATTATTTCCACATATTGCAAGGGATTCCACCTCCCAACCGTGTGATGCTAAGTCTTTATATATCCAACTATTATATGTCCAGCTATTTCCATTGTCTGTAGATAAATAAATTTCATTATTCAACCATCCTGCAAAAATATTATTCCCACTTGTTGCAATAACATTTATGGATTCATATGGTACATTTAACTTTAATGTCCAGCTATCACCATTATCTGTTGATAAATATATATCTTCGCCAACCCCTGCAATAATATTATTTCCGTTAATTGCAATTGTAGATATATAAAGATAGTTTAAACCGTTGTTCTTTTGCGTCCAGCTATTGCCGTTATCCGTGGATAAATATATTCCTTTGCCCCAGGTCCCTGCAAAAATATTATTCCCGCTTACAGCAAGGCAATATTGCTGTGGATGAGGTAACCCGCTATCCTTTTCTATCCAGCTATTGCCGTTATCAGATGATAAAAATATTCCCTGCTCATCAGTCCCTTCAAAAATATTATTGCCATTTATGACAATTGCCCTTGCTGTTATGTAGGTTTCCCGGCTGTTCTTTTGAGTCCAGTTGTCGCCGTTATCTGTGGATAAAAATACACCATTGTTAGTTCCGGCAAAGATATTTTTATCGCTTATGGCTATGGAATAAATCTTTTTTGCAATTAGTCCATTATTCTTACTTGCCCAACTATTGCCATAATTTGTAGATAAAAATACTCCGCAGTCCGAACCGGCAAAGATATTATTTTCACTTACGGTTATTGAAAAAACATTTACATTTGTTAAACCTTTATTCTTTTGAGTCCAGCTCTTACAGTTATCCGGGGATAAAAATACTCCGCCGCCAAAAGCATAAGTGCCTGCATAAATATTATTACCCCTAATAACTATTGAACTAACATATAAGTCAGTTAAACCGTTATTTTGCTGAATCCAATTATCGCCGTTATCTGTAGAAATAAATATTCCGCCGCCGTCAGAACCGGCAAAAATATTATTACCGCTAATGACAAGGGAATTTATATATGGAGTAATTAACCCTTTGTTCTTTTGTGTCCAGCTATTGCCATTATCTGTGGAAATATAAACTCCGCCACCGGCAGTCCCGGCAAAAATAGTATTGCCACTAAAAGCGAATGAATTTACAGTTTGAAATATTAACCCATTATCTTTTTCTATCCAGTTGTTGCCTGTATCCGTTGATAAATATATCCCGCCATATTCAGTCCCCGCATAAATATTATTCCCGCTAACAGCCAATGAAGTTATTCGTTTGTTTATTATCCCGTTGAATGTCCAGTTGTCGCCATTATCCGTAGATAAATATACTCCATCGTCTGTCCCGGCAAATATATTATTCCCTATTGAAGCGAAGGAAAATATATTTGTGCTTGGATAAGTTGGTAACCCGCTGTTCTTTTGTGTCCAGCTATTACCGTTATCTGTGGATAAATATACTCCTAAAAAGTCACAAGCGGCAAAAATATTATTACCGCATACAGCGATACAAGATATATTAGTGATTTGTAATCCTTTGTTCTTTTGAGTCCAGTTGTTGCCATTATCTGAAGATAAATATACACCGCTACCTCCACCTCCTGGTATATAACCGGATATATAGGTAGCTGCAAATATATTATTCCCGCTTACTGC
>JBEKWK010000164.1:0-7246 GCA_049513175.1 FCB group bacterium | reverse complement strand
AAAAAGATACTGAACCGAGAATTGTTGATATACCGGAAGATTTAGATGAAGCTTTAAATAAAAATAAAATTGCTAAGGAAAATTTTAATAAGTTTTCTTTTACATGTCAGAAAGAATATGCACAATGGATTACTGAAGCAAAGAAAGAAGAAACAAGAACAAGAAGATTAGAGAAAGCAATTGAGATGATTTCTCAGGGTAAAAAGTTTAGTTAAATATTATTTACAAATTGGAAGAATTATGGATTACGCAGGAAGCTCACAGACAAACCCCCGCAAGGTAACTACACTAAGATTGCAGGAGATGAAAAAAGCGGGAAGGAAAATTACCTGCCTGACAGCTTATGATGCCCTTATGGCAAGAATCCTCGACGAGTCGGGCATTGACCTTATACTTGTAGGGGATTCCCTCGGTAATGTCGTACAGGGCTTGGATACTACATTGCCTGTAACATTGGAAGAAACGATTTACCATACAAAAGCCGTTTGCCGGGGTACAACACGTGCATTAGTCGTAGCCGATATGCCGTTTATGACTTTCCAGGTTTCGCCTGAAGAGGCTTTCCGAAATGCCGGGAGGATAATGAAGGAAACAGGCTGCTCCGCAGTGAAATTGGAAGGAGGTAAACTTGTCGTGGAAGCTATAGAAAGAATGATTGAAGCCGGAATTCCCGCTATGGGACATCTCGGATTGACGCCTCAAAGTATAAATAAATTCGGTACATACAGGGCAAGAGGAACGGATGAAGAAGAGGCAGAAAAGATTTTTCAGGATGCACTATTGCTTCAGGAAGCAGGAGCATTTGCTATAGTTCTTGAAAAAATACCTTCCGAATTAGGAAAGAGAATTACTGATGCTATAAAAATTCCGACAATCGGAATAGGTGCAGGACCGCATTGCGACGGGCAGATATTGGTTTATACAGATATGCTCGGCTTGACGATTGACTTCAATCCGCGTTTTGTAAGACGCTATGCACAGTTGTATGATGAAATAAAAAAATCAGTAGAAAATTACTCGAATGATGTCAGAAGCAGCAGCTTTCCTAATGATTCTGAAAGTTATGCAAAAGGGCAAGTTTAAATAGAATAATTTACTAATTTTGCAAACCTAATTTCTATTTCATTAATAAATCACCAAATAATAAAGTATGAAAGTATTGATTATACATGCTCATCCGGAGCCGAAATCTTTTACATCGGCATTAAAAGATTTGGCAGTAAAGCATTTTCAGGACAAAGGTCATATCGTTAAAGTCAAGGATTTATATGCAATGAAATTTGACCCGATAGGGATAGAAAAAGACTTTAAAAAAGTTTCCGATATAGTACATTTCAGTTACCTCAGAGAACAAATGTTTGCTTTTAAGACTGACGGTTATACTGATGAACTTAAATTGGAAATGAATGATTTGGAAGAAGCTGATTTTGTTTTAATGAATTTTCCGCTATGGTGGTCATCAATGCCTGCTATTTTAAAAGGCTGGTGGGACAGAGTCGCCGCACTCGGTTTTGCATATCATCCTAAAGACCAATTATATGAGACAGGTATTTTTCGTGGTAAAAAGGCTATGTGCTGTATCTCCACAGGCGGCTCACAAGAAGCTTATTCAGAAGGTGGTGCTAATGGTGATATTTACAAAGTGATTTATCATATTAATCACGGGCTGCTATACTATCTTGGTATGGATGTTTTTCCTCCTTTCTTTGCCTGGAAGGCTCATTTAGTTGATGAAACGACATTGAAAGGATATTTGGAGGATTATAAAAAGCATCTGGAAAATTTGGAAACTTTTAAACCATTGTATTGAAAAATAATTCAGAATACAGAACTCAGAATTCAGCATTAGGAGTGGATTCTTCGTTTCGTTCAGAATGACATAGTATTTTTTAAAGAAAATTTTTTGCTAACACAATAAGGATGGATTATGGAAAATGTAATTAAACCGGAAAGAAGTAAAATAAGTTTATGGGTACAGGCAGTAAGACCATTTGCATATTCAGGTACGGCGATACCTGTAATATTAGCGGCGATGCTGGCTAACACATATTTTCCAGGATTAATGACCTGGTGGCTGTTTCCGGTTGCATTGATTGCGGCTATGCTTTTCCAAACGGCAGGAAACTTATTATCTGATTATTATGATTATAAAAGCACTGTTGATTCTGTTGATACATTCGGCTCCAGCCGCGTCCTTGTGGAAAAATTAATGACCCCAAAAGAAATTTTCACCGGTGGTATGGTTGCTCTTATCATTGGATTTTTACTGGGTCTAATCTTAGTCTCATACAGAGGTCTGCCCGTGTTGATATTAGGTTTGATTGCTGTTATTTTCACCTATTTTTATACTGCAAAACCATTTGAATTGAAATACCATGCTTTGGGGGATTTGGTTATATTTATTTTCTATGGACCTCTTTTAGTTATCGGTGCCTTCTATAGTTTTACGGGATTTTATTTTTATAGCCTGTTTTGGAATCTTTTTTGGGTTTCCATTCCAATTGGATTTCTAATAGTCGGAGTTTTGCATGCAAATAACACAAGAGATATTATGCATGACACAAGAGCAAATATAAAAACACAGGCAAGCGTGCTCGGAATTAAGGGTGCTCAGTTTGAATATTATTTTCTTGTTGTGGGAGCCTATTTAGCAGTGGGGATAATGATAATTTTTAAAATCCTTTCTCCATGGACATTACTGGTTTTAATAAGTTTGCCGCCTGCAATTAAAAATATAAAATTAATGTCAAAAGCCGAAGTTGAAAAACCTGAAGTTATTGCGATGCTCGATGTCTTGACGGCTCAACATCATTTGCTTTTCGGATTGCTTTACTGCCTTGGAATTTTATTGACAAAATTTTTCTATTGATAATGAAAAGAATAACATCCGGTATCCTCATTGCGGCTTTGTTTTGGTTTTTTATGTTTTCTCCGTGGACAAAGTATAATTTGAATTTTTGGGTAATGATGTTATTTTCAACAGGAATCCTTTCTTTATTCAGCTTGGTTTTTGGTTATGATGATTTAAAAATCTTATATAAATTTGAACCAAAATGGATTATTATTAGCATTATTGGGGCAATCGTTTTATATATTTTATTTTTCACAGGGAATTATTTTTCAAAACTTCTTTTCAATTTTACACAAAATCAAGTAAGCAATATATACAGCATAAAAGACCAGGGAAATAAAATATTTATTGGTCTTGCACTTCTATTATGGATAGGTCCTGCAGAGGAAATTTTCTGGCGTGGTTATGTTCAGCATAATATCTCTAAAAGCATAGGTGGTACAAAAGCATTTATCCTGACGACTCTTATTTATGCTTTGGTACATATATGGTCTTTCAATTTTATGCTGGTTATGGCGGCACTTATATGCGGAATATTTTGGGGGTGGCTTTTTATGAGATATAAAAATGTAATACCTTGCATTATATCGCATGCTTTGTGGGATGTAGCAATTTTTATTATTTTTCCTATTACTTAAATGAAAAAATTTCAAAATATAATATCAAAACTGTTTATAGTTGCATTTTTACTATTAACTTTTACTAAATGTAACAATGCAGTAACTTCGAATGCAAATTTAGTTTTCCCGGCATCAGGAATCAGTTACCAAAGGGATGTTTATCCTTTTATGATGGTGAAATGTGCTTATTCCGGCTGTCATGGAAATAATCCATTAAATGGTGCAACGAACATGTCAGATTATTTTTCTATGACCGGCCCTGAAAATTTAGGTCTTATAGTACCAAATAAACCTGACAACAGCTTACTTAACGAGGTGCTTGAAGGTAGGGAACCTCATGATGTATATACTTTCCCTCAAAACTATATAGATTCAAATCAAATACATGGCATGAGGCAATGGGTTTTGGAAGGAGCCCATAATAATTAGAGGAACGACCTCAATTTATACCGGCTTTTAATTTCTTTTTCGACAGATTTTTTTTGTATTATTATTTTTGTATAATTTTGTTAATTACATACGAAATTAATTAAATATATAATATAATTAGTATTGAAAAAGGAGTTATCTATGAAAAAATTTTCCATCTTCAGCTTAGTAATTTTGTTTCTTACTCTTACATTCTGGAGTTGCAGTAAAAAAGGAGACGCAACAGAAATCACCGGGTTAACAAGTTATACAGACCCATTAACACAATTCTCGATTAAATATCCGACAAACTGGTTCATGCAATCAATGCCCGGTACAAGGTTCCTGGTATTCAGTACAAAAACGGCAATAGACAGGTTCATTCAATACGACCCGAAAGGCATTGCCGGTGCGAAGATTGAAGTTCTAATGCAAAAACTCGTGCCGCCTATTACACTTGATACAATCATGCAAAAAACAAAAAGATTTACATCCGGTTATGAACCACCACAAAAAGTTATGATAGACGGAACTCCTGCAACAAAACTGGTATATACTTTCGAATTAGAAGACGGAGAATTTAACGGCGAGGCTTACTTCGCAACCAAAGACAATCAATATGTAACAGTCATTATTTTCGAAGCATTCAGCGGTACAATGGATGCTTACAGGAAAAACTTTGATGATATAATCACTTCAATAAAATTAGCCGTTACACCCAAGGAAAAAAATGCCGATACAATTACTAAAGTTGTCGAAGCTGAACCACCATCAAAAACTATGGCAACAAAAGGCGGAGACGGGTATTCGATTGAAATTCCTGATAATTTCAGGGCTGAAGCCTCTCAAGCCGCAGGTACACTTAGTTCGAGAAATTATATAGGTGCAAGACGTGGGGATTGCAACATCCAGGTTGATGTGATTGATGCAACTAAACAAAAAAGTCTTAAGAAAATTGTTGATGAAAACAGCCCTAAGTATAAAAATGCAAAACCTGTTGATACTAAAATCGGCGGTCAGCCTGCTTATGTGATGAGTTATTCCTTCAGGAAAGATGATTTAAGCAGAGTTTATTATGTATTGAAAGGTAATAAACTTTATAAAATTACCATGAATTGGTTTAAAGGAGAAGAGCAGGATTATCTGCCTATATTTGAAAAATCAATAGCGAGTATAAAGTTTCAGTAAATAATCTTATGTATTTTTTAATAAACGCCGCTCCTATTTCAGAAGTGGCGTTTTTTGTTCAAATTTTATTTATATTTTTACAAAGTAAGTAATTATACTACTTTTGTATATAATATTTTTCATATTATCAAATAATGAAATATGCACATGGAAAAAATAATTATACTCGACTTCGGAGCACAATATACTCAATTGATAGCACGGAAAGTACGTGAAAATAACGTCTATGCCGAGATTTATCCTTTCAGCATTACAAAAAAAGAATTGGAAAATTTACAACCTAAAGGGATTATTTTATCCGGTGGTCCTTCGAGTGTTTATGATACAAATGCACCATTACCTTCATTTGATGTGTTGTCGCTGGGAGTGCCGGTTCTGGGAATATGTTATGGATTGCAGGTAATGGCTTATACTAAAGGAGGAGCCGTAGACAGAGCGGCTAAGAGGGAATACGGTAGGGCAAATTTAATTATAGATTCAAATGAGGATTTATTCAAATATGTTCCTAACGAAACAAGCGTGTGGATGAGCCACGGAGACGCTTTGCTTACTCCTCCCGACGGCTTTGAAATTATCGCTCATTCAAACAACTCACCTATCTGTGCCATCCGTTCAAAAGATAAAAAGATGTTCGGTGTCCAATTTCATCCCGAAGTACATCATACAGTCGAAGGCAAAAAGATTCTAAATAATTTTGTCCGGAATATTTGCGGATGTACAGAGATTTGGAATGCAAGCTCTTTCATAGAGACCTCAATAAAAACTATACGAGATAAAGTTGGTGATGATGGATTAATCTTGGCATTGAGCGGTGGCGTGGATTCTACAGTTGCGGCGGTTTTACTGCATAAAGCTATCGGAGATAAACTGCACTGCATTCATATTGATTCAGGTATAATGCGCACAAACGAAAGCCAAATAATTTTGGATTTATTCAAGCAGTCTTTTAAAATTCCATTTGAACTTATTGACGGTAGTGAGTTGTTCCTTTCACGTCTTGCAAACATTGAAGACCCGGAACAGAAGCGAAAAATTATTGGCAATACATTTATAGAATTATTTGAAGATGCTGCGAAAAAACTGAAGGGAGTCAAGTGGTTGGCACAAGGTACACTCTATCCGGACGTAATAGAATCACTTTCTGTTAAAGGTCCATCGGCAACAATTAAATCACATCATAACGTAGGTGGTTTGCCTGAAAAGATGAATCTGAAAATCATCGAGCCGTTTAGGGAATTATTCAAAGATGAAGTCAGAGCCGTAGGCAGGGAACTTGGCGTACCCGATTGTTTTGTAGAGCGTCATCCCTTCCCCGGTCCTGGTCTTGCTATTAGAATTTTGGGAGCTATAACGAAAGAACGCTTAGAAATACTCCGTAAAGCTGATGATATCTATCTCGATGAAATTCGCAATGCAGGTCTGTACAATGAAATCTGGCAGGCATTTGCAGTTCTGCTTCCCGTAAGCAGTGTCGGTGTAATGGGCGACGAACGCACCTACGAGAATGTATGTGCCATCCGTGCAGTTACTTCTACAGACGGTATGACCGCCGATTGGTACAATTTTCCTTCGGAAGTTTTAGCAAAAATATCTAACAGAATAATAAACGAAGTGAGAGGCATTAATCGAGTGGTCTATGATATAACGAGCAAGCCACCGGGTACGATTGAATGGGAGTGAAATTAATTAAGAATTAGGAATTAAATAGTTAAAAGAGTTATCACAAAAATTTGTTTTTTTTGAAAAACATAGAACTGGTGATACGTTAAGCGAGGAAAAAACAATACAATTCAATGGAACAAGAATACATAGAAGATAAAACTTTTGAAAAAATTGACTACACACAAAATCCTCTGTCCAAATGTGAATATGAAAACTGTAAGTTTACTAACTGTGACTTTTCAAATTCTGACCTTACCGATATTAAATTTATTGAATGTGAGTTTGATAGCTGTAACCTGAGCATGGCAAAGCTTAGTAACACAGCATTGCGGGATATAAAATTTAAGAATTGCAAAATGCTTGGACTGCAATTTCAAACCTGCAATGAATTCGGTCTTGCAGTCTATTTTGAGGATTGCATTCTCAATTTTTCTTCTTTTTATAAAACAAAAATTATCAAGACAACTTTTAAAAATTCAAAGCTTAATGAGGTAGATTTTACTGAATGTGATTTGAA
>JBEKWK010000163.1:0-7266 GCA_049513175.1 FCB group bacterium | reverse complement strand
TCTTTGACTACCATTTTTTTAAACGATTCGCTATAAAATCTGAGGGGTGCTTCAGTTTGCAAAATTAATCCTTTTTTCATTATCTTTCTCCTTTTGCTGTAAAGCTATTTTAGGACAAGACAATCCCCCTTAATCCCCCTTTTTCAAAGGGGGAAAATCATTAACAGCATTTCTTTGCTGTTCCTAAGCCCTTTTGTGCAAATACAGTTATGCTTAATATTTTGACTCCGGAATTTTTATAATTATCAATTTCTTCCTGGCTTAGGTAATCTTTTAAAATTTCATCCGGCACAATATCCAATTTTTCTTTTTCAACTTTAATACATCTAAAACCTGTTTCATTAATTACATTCAGATATTCCCCTTTTTGCAAAGCACCGGCAACACAGCCGACATACATTGTAACGGCATTTCTTATTTTTTCGGGTAATTCTCCTTCTATGACTATATCGGACACACAGAAATGCCCCCCGTCCTTCAACACCCTGAAAATCTCATTAAAAGCTTTGTGTTTATCGGGAACGAGATTTAAAACGCAGTTGCTGATTACGACATCAATTGAATTATCTATAACCGGCAAAAACTCAATATCACCAAATCTGAACTCAACATTATTATATCCCAGCTTCCCACAATTCTGCCTTGCCTTAGCAATCATCTCATCAGTCATATCAACTCCTATAACTTTGCCGCTTTGACCTACGATTCTCCTTGCTACGAAAACATCATTTCCCGCACCCGAACCCAAATCGAGGACGGTATCCCCTTCTTTAATCCTGGCAAATTCTGTCGGTATGCCGCATCCGAGGCTCAAATCCGCTTCGGGGACATATCCTTCGACTTTTGAATAATCATCGCTCATTATAGAATAATCTGCTCCGAAGACGCTTGGTCCACAGCCGCACATACACCCTTGGTCGGAAGCTTTTTTTGCAATTTCACCGTACTTTTCACGTACCATTTCTTTAATTTCATCGCTTGTCTGCATAATTATACCCTTAGTCATTATTTATTAAAATTCAAAGAATCCGTAACATTAAGGAGATTATATCCCAATGCCCGGATTCCTGAACAATATTTTCGAACTCCTTATTTTATCTCAACTTCTCCATATTTTGTAACTCGAAATTTATTTCGTAGTTCTTTAACGTTTGTAACTCGAAATTTATTTCGAGATTCACGAATTAAAATTCGTGTTACTATGAAATATTAATATTTACTTCTTTCGGTTTTTGCGGTTCTTTCTTTTGGAAAGATATATTCAAAATACCGTTGTCATACTTAGCATTAATGCTGTCTTTATTAATATTGTCCGAAAGTCTGAATGAACGCTCAAATGCACCGTAGCTACGCTCGGAACGGACATAAACCTTATCCTTAGACTCATCTTTCTTCTTCTCGCCTTTGATTACCAGCACATTCTCATCATTTATTGTCAGTTTTACATCCTCTTTTTTCACACCCGGAAGTTCCACCTGAACATAAACAGTCTGCTCGTCTTCCGATATATCAACTCTCGGTGAAAAGCCGCCAAATTCAACGCTGAAACCTTTTTCAAACTCGTTTGCAAATTCGCCCATTCTTTTACCGAATTTCTCAAATCCTCTTGTTGGATAGCACATTCTATACATTTTTAATCTCCTATATTTATATTTTTATAATTTATTTATTTTTTCTTTTACCCCCTTTCTCAAAGGGGGTTAGGGGGTTTTACTGCCCTTTTAATTTATCGCAACATCAATTACCTTTGGCTTTTCCGGCTCGATTTTCTGCAAAACAAGCTCCAGAACGCCGTCCTGGTATTTGGCATCAATTTTCTCAATGTTTATGTTTTCCGGCAATAAGAACGACCTGCTGAAAGAGCCATAGCTTCTTTCGAGCTTTAAATCATTTTTATTTTCCGTTTTTAACTCTTTTGTCTTCTCACCTTTTATAGTCAGCGTTCTTTCTTCATCAACGGAAACCTTTACCTGTTCTTTGCTCATACCGGGAAGCTCTGCATGTACGTACAGATTCTTTTCATCCTCGGTAATATCAACACGCGGGTTAAATCCACCCGTCTCAAAGCTGATTCCCTTTTCGAAATCGTTTGCGAATTGCTCCCATCTGCGGGATATTCTCTCAAAACCCCTGTGGGGTTCAAATTTTACTAATGTCATGGCGACCTCCTATATTTAAATTAAAAATTACAAATTAAAAATTAAGAATTACAATTTTGTTCAATCGTTTTTGCGATTTGAAATGACTATATAGAAAAAGCGTGCCAAACAGTTTTCTCTGCTTTATTGTCATAAATTAAGCAAAATAAGGCAGTTCGCATGGCAGAAGTATGACAGAATGTAAGGTATAAATGGAAATAATGACAGGTGTATATGACAGAATGACGGTATATATAAAAAACAGAATTAATTTTTTAAAATTATTATTAATAAAGAAATTTTCAATTGGTAATTTAAGAAATAATACTTAAATTTCGTTTTGAAAATGTGAAGAAATTAGAATAAATGCAGGATGTTTACGGAGTGGCATAAATACTAAATGTAAACAACAAAACAGATTCAATTAGGTATAAGAAGAAAAAATGAAAAAGAATCTTATTTTATTATTAATGGCTTTGATAATCTGTGGTTGTAGTACTTATGAAAGTACTGTTGATAAGAATTTAAGACATCTTGCTTATGACATTTTACAAAATCCAGAAAAATTACGGAATATAAAAAAATATTATCCTGAATATTATAATCAAGATTATATATCGAAACATTTTTTAGATACTATTAAAGTTAATGAAAGCATAAAATTGATTAAAGATAAATTCAGTGAAAGAATTAATAATTTAGTTTGGATACCTGTCTTATTTGGTCAACTAGACTTAATTAATTTTAAAAAAGAAATAAGAAATCAAAATCTAACATTAGAAAATCTATATAGTTTTGATCTATGTTATAAAGGAGAAGGAACTAGATTCATTTTTGTTAAAATTAATAATGATTATTTTATTATAAATATTGGTTATTGTTATGATCCATATTATCATTAAAAGCCTTTCGGCGATTCTCTTTATACAGAACAAGAGCGTCTTGGTTTTATGGATAACGAATCTGATTTTGAATCACGTTATTTTCCTATGGGAGCGAGAACTTGAATAGTTAGGAGTGTGGAATTAGGAATTAGGAATACAAAGTTTATAAAGTTTGTAAGGTTCTTAAAATTTGAAATTTGGTGTGGTGTTCGGTATTAAGAGTTGTTTGTTTTAATTTACGAAGATAATATTTGAGTAGTTTTTTAAAATTATTTAATTTTCTTGGTGTAATTTTGCAAGGTTATTATTTTAATTTCCTTTTAACATAGATTGATTATTGAGATATCTAAGATGGATGAATACAGAGTAGATTTTGTAGAATTAGAAAGCGGGAATATCCCTTTTGAAAAATTTCTAAATTCAGTTTCAAAAGCCGAGAGAGCTGAAATAATCACAATGATTGAAGAATTGAGAAGAAAATTGAGTGAATCGGAAAAGATTTCAGTAAAGATTTCAAAGTATATTAGGGATGGTATTTTCGAATTGAGAATTAAACATTTAAACAAAATTTCAAGGTCATTTTATTTCTTCCAAATCGGTAAATTAATAGTTTTTACTCATGGTTTCATCAAGAAAACCCAGCCTATTCCGTTTAAGGAAATTGACAAAGCAATTAAATATAAAAAAATATATGAACAGAGGTTAAAATGAAAACAAAATATGAAGAATATGTAGAAAAACAAATGCAAGACCCGGAATTCAGGGCTTATTATATTCTTGCAAAAGAGAAAGCTAAATTGGAATTTATGCTTGCAGACCTACAAGACACTATTAATACTAATTTTAATAAGAATATTATTTTAAGAAACGTAAAAAAAATTGGTAATTACGTTAATAAAATTGGTTTATATTAAATAACCAATACTTTACTTCAAACAGAGTGTGGTTTTATGGATAACGAATTTGATTTTGAATCAATTTTCACATTATAACAATGCCGGTTTTCTTAATTTCTTCTATAAACGGGTCTCCTGCTTCGAAATATTCTTTTGAATAAGTCTTAGTTTCAATATCAATAAATTCTCTCTTAATATTAATCCTGGAAAATAATTTCCTATCTTCAAAACCAAATCCTGTGAACATATCTGACACTAATGCTACATCAATGTCTGAATAAGCATTTTGATGATTTCGAGCAAAAGAGCCGAATAAAATGACCTTATCTAATCTCATTCCATTAGCTCGTAATTCCAATGCGAATGATTTCACTTTTTCTATTGCAATTTCTCTAGTAAACATTTTTTAATTAGTTCCACTCTATTTAAAATTGTATTTGTATATTCTTTCGTACAACGTTTATTAATCTCAAAAAGATAATCAGGATAACGCCCTTCCAATTGAAAATCGTTAAATTCCTCCAAAAAAGTTAAATCATCTTCTTTAAATACTTGATTAGTTTCTAATAATAATTTAACAATATTGTGAATTTTTGGAGGAATATTACCTTCCTTAAATTTAATCCATATAGCTTTGCTTAATTTTTCTAAAGCAAGATGGGCAAAGAACAAACAATGGACATATCTTCCGGAATGTAAAAGAGAAATTACTGTTTCCCAGTCTTCTTCAGAAGATTGTATCCAATAATTAATGTGTTCTTTCTTTGTCATCATAATACACTTATATATCGTTATATTTTCTATATTATTTTAAACAAAATTACTAAAACAATTTTAATTAATTTATATTTTTATCCTCGCATCCACAGCTATTATTGAATCTGCTTTACCCAATAATGGATTAATATCGAGTTCCTGTATTTCCGGTGCCGCTTCGAGCAAGGCTGAAAGCCGTACAATAATATCTGCGAATTTGTTTTCATCTACTCCAGCCTGTCCTCGTACACCTTTGAGCAAGGCATAGCCCTTCAGGCTTTTCAGCATGTGCAGTGCCTCTTCTTTTCCGATTGGTGATAAGCCGGACGCTACATCTTTCAATACTTCGATGAAAATACCGCCGAGTCCGCAAAGTATAATATGACCAAAGCCCGGCTCAGCCTTAGCACCAACGAATAATTCAATACCTGACAGCATTGGTTGTATAAGTACACCTGTTGCATCTTTAATTTTCATTAAATTGTCAAATTCGGCTTCCACACTTTTTGAATAGGTAATATTCAACTTTATTCCGCCTACATCGGTTTTATGTATCGGACCGACTACCTTCATAACGATAGGATAACCCAACTCATTTGCGGCAGAAACCGCTTCAGTTTTGCTTTTTGCAATTATTTCCTTTGCTCTCGGAATAGAAACTGCATCTAATAGCTCCTGCACTTCTTTTGGAGACAAATAACCCGGTATTGAATTATCTATAACCTGTCGGATTTTCTTTTTATCAATTTGCGGCAGAACTGGTTCAGCAAAGGGTTTTGGAGTATTATATATTTTGGCAAGTGTGTTTCCTAATATGACTTCATCAGGGAATACAATTCTTCCAAGAGAAATGAAATAATCTATTGCTTCCTTTGCCTGAACTGGAGAGGGCAAAACAGGAAATATAGGCTTATTGCAAGTCCTCATTTTTTCATCGAGAACTTTGTAAACAGGCTTTATATCAAATAAACCCGGTGTTCCGAAAATTACGACTGATGCGTCTATATTATCAAACTTATTATCAACATAATCCAAAATCTCTCCAAGCTGTTCAGCAGTTCCGGTTGCAATGAAATCAATCGGATTGGCTACAGAAGAGCCATAATTCAACTTTGACAATAGCTCCTGTGCGGCGGGTCCTTCTATATGCGGCACTTTCATACCTCCTTTTGAAAGAGCATCCGTCAGCATTACACCGGGTCCTCCTGCATGTGTGATAACTACAATTTTATTGCCTTTCAGCTCCTTATGAGCGAAAACTCCGGCAGTATAGACCAATTCCTGCTTGCTGTAACATCTTACAATGCCTGCTTTCCTGAAAAGTGCATCCACTGCCGTATCCGAGCCGGCTAATGCACCGGTATGCGAGGAAACAGCCCTTGAGCCTGCTTCCGTCGTTCCGGCTTTTATGGCAGCTATCTTACAGCCTTTTTGAATAAGAGAGCGTGAATGTTTAAGGAGCATTCCGGGTTTGTCTATCTTTTCAATATAAATAATTTTGTTTTTTGAACTTGTTATTGGGTCAAAATTCCCATCCCAGTACTGCAGGACTTCTTCGACACCGATAGAGGCACTATTTCCGACAGTAAAAACACTTGAGAAGGTCAAGCCCATCTGTATAGCTGTTTCGAGTATAAAAACAGCCGTAGCACCCGAACCGGAGACAAAATCAATCCCTTTTGAATCCAGCTTAGGCATTGGTCCGCCGAATATACCTCTGTAATTTTGGTTTATTATGCCCATGCAATTCGGTCCTATAAGAGTGGCACCGGCTTTATTGACAATTTCAACAAGCTGATTCTCTAATTTTTTACCATCATCTCCTATCTCACTGAAGCCTGCTGACAGTACAATAAAAGCCTTTGTACCTTTGTTCTTTGTTAAATATTCTATAGTTTCTGCTACATATTTTGAAGCAATTGCAATAATAGCTATATCGGTATTTTCCAATTCAGAAACTTCATTTATACATTTAATCCCTTGGATTACTTTCTCTTTTGGATTCATTGCTGTCAGTGAGCCTACAAAACCGCCATCAATAAGGTTTTTCAGAACTCTGCCGCCGGGCTTGCTTATGTCATTGGAAGCACCGATTACTACGATGCTTTTGGGATTTATCAATTCATTGACTATCATAATTTTACCTTTCTTTTTGATTCCCCTTCTTATTTTTCCCCCTTTTTCAAAGGGGGAAAGGGGGTTTTCTCTTTTTTCAATACTTTATATCGTCAAACTTTTTAATTCTAGTATTGTTTTTCTCTTCCTGGTAGTCGGTAACATACCATCTATCCTTGATTTTCAGGGTATTGAAAGAGAAAACTTTATAATAATCCAACTGTAAATATATTTCGTAATTATTCTCCGTAAGCGAATCCTTGGCATAGCCTGTTACGGGTTTTTGAGAAACAAGCCTCCCGAAACGCGTCAAATCATCGAGCAGGTCTACTTTTTCATCACCTGAATAATGAGTTCCGGTCGGAGAAGCAAGAACCTGCACTGCGGCATAAACATTATTGCTGTCCAACGCGGTTTTTAAAAGGAGAACCACACCTATTGGGCTTCTCTGGCTGACTTCCTGCAGCTTGGGCTTAG
>JBEKWK010000162.1:0-7272 GCA_049513175.1 FCB group bacterium | reverse complement strand
AAGGAGACTATGCCGGAGCAGGTAAATTACTTGAGCAGTATGGGAAAATGAATAAGAATATAGAGGAAGTAATTAATTCTCTCAAGGATGTACCGAGAGATATTGATACGAAGTATGATTTATGACACACCCCTTTATCCCCTCTTAATAGAGGGGAAAAGAGAAAAATAAATAAAATTAATAAAATAAAATAGAAAACACAGGAGAAATTATGCCGGATATTAAAATTACAAAGGCTCAGACTACAAGAATGACCGGTGTAGATTGGAGCAACTTAAGATTTGGAGTTTATTTTTCAGACCATATGTATATTGCCCGATATAAAGGCGGTAAATGGGATGATGGTGAAATAATGCCTTACGGACCTCTCCCGATGGAACCGGGGTTGTGTACATTGCATTATGGGCAGTCAATTTTCGAGGGATTAAAAGCGTTTAAATCAGTTAAAGGCGGTGCAAATATATTCCGTCCGGAAATGAATGCCAAAAGGCTGAATCATTCGGGAAGCCGCGTCTGCATTCCTCCTTTCGATGTTGATAAATTTTTGGATGCATTAAAAACCTTAGTTATACTCGATAACAAATGGATACCGCAAAAGAGGGGTGAATCGCTTTATATACGACCGGTGGTTTTTGGAAGCAGTAATTTCCTCGGTGTGCATGCTGCTGATGAATATTTATTGATAGTGATGACTTCTCCGGTAGCTTCTTATTATGCGGAAGGTTTAAGCCCTGTGAAAATAATGGTGTCAAATGAGTATGTGCGTGCTGTTCGCGGTGGTCTCGGTTCCGCTAAAACTGCGGCAAATTATGCTGCATCTCTTCTTGGAGGTATGAAAGCAAAAGAAGCCGGCTATGCACAGGTGCTCTGGCTGGATGCCGTTACGCGCAATTTTGTGGATGAAGTCGGGGCTATGAATATCGTTTTTGTGATTGATAATGAAATTATTACTCCTTCCTTAGAGGCAGGGACAATTTTGGCAGGTGTAACGCGTGATTCCGTACTGACTCTTGCACGTCAGTGGGGTATGAAGGTTTCCGAAAGAGCTATTGAAATTGGGGAAGTAATGGATGCACATAAAAAAGGATTACTTCAGGAAATATTCGGCACCGGCACTGCCGCTGTGATTTCACCCGTGGGTCATTTAAGGCACAAGGATACTGTCATTGAAATCAATAATATGAAAATAGGTCCTATTGCTCAGAAGCTCTACGATACGATTACCAGTATTCAATACGGAGAAATACCGGACGAGCATGGCTGGATAACGCATTTGGATTTTTGATGGAATAATTCCCTCTCCTTTGGAAAGGACTTTTTGCTTTTCTCCCTCTCCTTTGGAGAGGGACAAAGGGTGAGGTGAAAGGGAAGAGCTTATTGCTAATTTTGACGCAAGTTTATCTCTAAAGAATTTTTAATTTGTACATAATTCTTTAAGGTCACAAATTGTGACCTCAAGTTTATAATTCAAGAATTTTCAATATATTAGTGGGAATTTAAAGTTGCAATTTTGGCACTTTAAAGAAAAAATAATATGAATGAAATAGCATTAAGAGAAGATAATTTGATTAACAGAATTCATCTTATTCGAGGTGAAAAGGTTATATTGGATGTTGATTTGGCTTTACTTTACGAAGTTGAAACAAGGGTTCTAAAGCAAGCTGTTAAAAGAAACATGAAAAGGTTTCCAAATGATTTTATGTTTGAACTTACTAAAAAAGAATACGATTCTTTAAGGTCACAATTTGTGACCTTAAAGAGAGGGGAACATTCAAAATATCTTCCTTTTGCCTTTACCGAACAAGGTGTGGCAATGCTTTCCGGCGTCTTAAAAAGCGATAAAGCAATTGAAGTAAATATTGCAATAATGAGGACATTTGTCCAGCTTCGCAGGTATGCAGGTTTGCATAAGGAGATATTTGAGAGGCTCGATAACCTCGAAGCCGGTTTTGAATCGTTAAAGGATTTAGTTAAAACCCTACTCATACAGGAGGTACAGCCAAAGAGACCAATTGGCTTTGTAACTGAAGCATGAATTATTAATTAAATTGTGTTGTTTATTAATAAAATATTAATTTGAATAGATTTTTTATCATATTGCCTATAGCGTTTTTCCTCTGTATAGCTTTTTGCATGACGGAATGCTCGGAGAGTGAAGAAAAAATTATTCTGCCCTCTTCAAATGAAACCTATCTGCCTCTTTATATGGAACATTTTCCTGTACGTGATACAATCTTCCTTTTGGGTGACAGGTATGTGGAATTATCAATTAAAAAGCAGAGAGCAAGTGTAATCTTTCGTGACAAAAAGGATACACTCAGTTTTAAAATTTCTTCAGGTACAAGCAGGATTAATAAGGGCATTGACACACCTCCGGGACTATATACAGTGCAGGTCAAATCTCCTCTTGCAATATCCAAGCAGTTCGACAATGCTGAATTGTATCATTGGGTAGGGTTTAATGGGAATATGGGCTTTCACGGATTAAAAGGTGATAGCTATTACCGCAGTCTGGGCATCAGACCATCTTCTCATGGTTGTGTTCGTATTTCGCGTGAGGATGGTGAAAAGCTGTATAATAACGTTAAACTCGGCACTCCTGTTTATGTTGTGGACAATGAACCTGCGAGAATAATTATCTTTGCCAATGATAATGAATTTTATGCCGGAACGGATTATATGATTACAGAAAGAAATGCACTTCAATATAGGCAATTAACGAAACGTATTAAAAATCTTTATTCAGGTAAAGCATATTCAAGAAATTTCGGAAGATATTTTTTGGATGGCAAAACCGTTATCAGGGGAGGCGGATACGAACTCGGCGATGCTTCGAGTATCAGGCAGCCACAGGAAATACCTGTTTTAATTTTTCAAAGAGATTATTTTCAAAAAGACGTTATAAAGAAACGTCCGGATGTTTTTATCTATGATTCAGCCTCGTTCAAACCAAAATCTAATGACTTAATTGAACATATTCTTCGGAATACTTTTTAATAGCCCTGAAAATCGCTTTTGCGACTTTGCTTGTGCCCGTTTTTGACGTCATAAATGCTTCGTCTTCAGTATTGGATAAAAAAGCAGTTTCAATCAACACATTCGGCATGGAGGCACCGACAAGCACATAGAACCCCGCCTGGTTTACTCCTCTATTCTTCAGGTGAGTATCTTTTGGGACTTCATCCTGCAATAATCTGCCGAAATACTCGCTGAACTTCACAAAAGCACTTTGAGCCATGGTAGCGAGAATCACATCTTCATCGGTTATCTTTATAGTATTTTGTGTCGGCTTTTCAAGCTTTATTACGGAGTTTTCAAAATTGGCTATGCGGATTGCATCGTCATTTCTTCCGGGACGTAGTATATATGTCTCAAAGCCGTTTGCGTTGGATGGCTTTTTAGGGGTGGCATTTAGATGAATGCTTATGAACAGCTTACCCTTATGCTCATTTGCAAACTTTGTCCGGTTGCTTAATTCAATGAACCTGTCGTCCTCGCGAGTCATAAATACCTTCGTTTCAGGCATTCCGTCAAGAATCAGCTCTCTTAATTTCAGTGCAATATCGAGTGCAACATCTTTCTCTTTATATCCATTGACGCTGATTGTGCCTGAATCAAAGCCGCCATGTCCCGGGTCGAGAATAATTACATCCAATGCCCATTTCTTTTTTACATCCTTTATTTCTTTTGTATCCTCTTCGTCGGAGAGTTTCTCTTGTTCATCTACTGCGGTATTTACCAGTTTTACAGTATCTTTTTTTTCAGTTTCTTTCGGTTTTTCTGCAGTGTCATAAGATAATTCATATACCAATTCTTTAGGTCCGTTCCTATGAACCTCAGCTTTTGTAAGAACGGATGTTAATTTTATTCTATATACCAGTATATCCCTGATTAACTCTGTCTTAATTGAAGAAACAAGTCCAGTATTTTTGGATTTGGAAAAATCCTCAACAGCATTGACTGCGTCCAGAATCCTTATAACAAGATTTTTCCCACTGCAATCCGGATTTTGAAAAGTGTTTATGGCATTATCCGCAATAAAGTGCAGTTCTGTCATTCCGGGTTTTTCCACAGCATTAATTTCAATAATTTGTGTATTTGAAGGAACTGTGAATATTTCATTCGATGCCAATAAATCTGCAGGGGGTATTTTATGATTTACTCTTACATTTTCATCAATGGAATTATAATTCATTTCGGAATCATTTTTTTTCTGCTCATCGGGTGCTGGTTCAGTGCTGTCAGACGGGTTCAGCTCCTTCCGTATCAGATTTTTAGGTACAACATATAGATTCGGGGGATATTTCTTATACTCCGGCTCTCTCATTGATTGCCTGACCGGAGTTGTATCAGGAACGACTTTCTGAACCGGCTCTGACTGTTTATTCTCATTGAAAATTTTCTGCATATATTCCATACCCTCTAAAGCAAAATGAGAGATGCTGTAAAAAGCATTTAGAAGCGTTCCCCGTTCAGGGATTGACTCTTCTGAAGGATTAATTTTGTCTCTCTCGAATATTGCAAACGGTTCTCTCTTTGATTTTAATGCCGTATCGCCTCCAACCGGCTTAGTAAAGGTTGTAGTATCAGTATTTAATTCTTCAGTTTGTTCTTCTTCGGGTGCTTGAATAGTACCTTTTTCGGATTTCTTTTCTATTAGTTTGGGAGCAGGCTTGGAGACAATTTGCTCGTTATAATTTTTGAGAGTAATAACATTATTTTCTATGCTAACCCTGAACAGCTCTAAGGTTTCAAGAGATTTGAAAAAAGTATTTACCGGTACGCAAAGTTGTTTCTTAAAAATTATCGCAGGTAACAGCATTTGAGCCACTTTTTCCTCCGTATCTTTTTTGCAATAAATGAAAAAAGAAGTAGGCAGAAATCTGATGTCAATATTCTTAAATTTTAATTCGCAGGCATCTTCGCTGAACTCGCAGCCCGGGTAAAGAAGCGGAGCAACTATACTCATCTGGATATACGCCTGCCCGTTAAGGTTATCTACATAATGGACAGTTTTGTTCCCCGAAGACCAATAGACAAAATACTTGTCAATCGCAGTGGCTGACCTTGTATTGAAAAAGAGAATAGAATAGCACAGCAGTATGAAAACCGGTAGAGAATATTTGTATTTATGCCGTCCAAGCATCATTCAAACAAATAACTTATTGAAATAATTACATAATACAAAATTAAGCTATTATTTTCAGAAATTATAGGAAAAAATTTTTAGAGGAGTAAATTGATTGAAATTGGTAATTTTGTAGAGTATTTTTGTCATAAATATAAATTAGGTGAGATTTGAATGAAGATATTTTAAATAAAATTATTGAATTAGCTAAGCAATTCCATGTAACAAAGCTCATTCAGTTTGGTTCTTCGTTTAATAATTGAAAATGTAAAAAATGAAACTTATGTTGTAACTCTACATGCAGAAGAAGAAATTGACAATGACGGATTGAGTATTATTGATATAGAGTATGTTCTTTTGAATTGTGAAATATTAGAAAAGCAAAAAGATAAAATAACAAAAGAGAATAAATATAGAGTAAGAGGTAAAACATGGTTGGGTAGAATAATTGAAATAATTGTAAAAATCAGTCCAACCGGTAAATTAGTAATAATAACTGTTTATTCAATTTTATAAAATTCAATTATGATATGTGATATATGCGGCACTGACCATGCAAAAACAAGATATATTTCCAGGATATACGGAAATAAGAAAAATTCATATATTATTGAGAATGTTCCTGTTGTTTCCTGCACTAATTGCGGAGAGAGCTATTTAACGGCAGAAACAATGAAAAATTTAGATAAAATTAAAAAAAGTAAACATTATGAGGAAAAATCATATCCTACTGCTCAATTTGTATAGTAACTATCCTTTCCTTGTATCATATATATTTGCTCCCACTCTTCTTTTTTTATAAACTTTATAAACTTTAAGAACTTTACAAACTTTATGAAATTTTTACTCCTAATTCCTAATTCCACACTCCTAACTATTTTAAAATTCCTGCCCGCTTCCAAGCGAATCGCCAAAGGGCTTGTAATCGAAGGAGTGGGATTTAAATTTAATATCTTCAAATAATTATTTTCATTAAATTATTAATCTATTCTTACCTCCTCTAATCTTCCTATATAAAATATATAATATTTATTTATATATTTAATTAAAATAAAGTGCATTCCATATTTATTATTTTTCCAAAAATTAATTTCATATAACTCAATATTATCCCTTATATCTTTATTAATGAATGCATAAAATAATTCTTTATAATCTGATTTATTCATATATCTTGCAACTAGCTTTGGATATGGATTATCTCTTCCAGAAAATTCTTCATATAAAGTATCAATATGTCTGTTGAATAAAGTATCTATATAATGATATAAAAATTTGAGATTAATGGTATCTTTCATATCAGTATCAATATATTCATCAACATAATATTTTGGATAATTACTTTTCAAATCATAGATTTTTTCAGGATTTTCAATAATATCCTTACACATATTAAGTAATTTTTTCTCGGAATCGTCTTTGCAGGCTGTAATTGAGAGAATTAATATTAAAAATAAAAGGAACTTTTTCATTTTTTCAATCCATTAATAATTGCACTAAAATAAATACTTTCACGAGATGAATCTAGTATTACAATATACACAAAACTCCGCTCCCACTCTTCTTTCTTTAATAACTCCTAATTCCTAACTCCACACTCCTAACTAATTAAAATATTTTCACGAAATAAATTTCGTGTTACAATATAACTCAAACACCGCTTCCACTCTTCTTTCCTAACAACTCCTAATTCCTAATTCCACACTCCTAACTATTTAAAAACCGGGTATCGTTTTTTCATTTTATCTTTAAAGATTTCAATGTCCTCGACCTTTGCATTATTGAAATCTTTTCCCAGACCATAATATCGCTTGCTGACAAGTGTATCTCTTTCTGCCCTCGACGGAAATAGAACAGTTGCACCGTCTTTCATCAATGAATCGGGACTCTCTTTTCCTGTAATGAAGTCCACGATTTTATATGTGTCTTTACCGTTTAAATCAGCGAAAAGGCAAATCTGGTCTGTATATAGATGATATATATACTCAACATTAGGCGGATTGTTTGAAGTGAAATTATTCCAGCCATAATTATGCCCTTTACCGCCGCGAATGTATAAGTCATCTCCTCCACCATCAATGAAGAATACCTGCGATTTGTTGATTGCAAAGCCCAAGCCGTCGTCTTTCAGCTTGTATTTGTCA
>JBEKWK010000161.1:0-7275 GCA_049513175.1 FCB group bacterium | reverse complement strand
ACCGCTTGTATTCGTTTGACCACATTTATAACCTACAAAGGTATTCCATCCGCCAGAAATTACAGTATTTTTAGTGTAGCCTATTAAAGTATTATTTGTGCCGGGATTACATAGAAAAACAGTATCACCAAGGTAAAAATTCCCTCCAATATAAATATCTCTGAATGATTTTGCAATAGAACCTAAATCAATTGAATTTTCAGGATTACCTGTTAATGCAGTTCCATCTCCTGAAAGCCTGATTCTTTCCAAATTGTTTGTTCTAAATACCAAATCCTGATTATCGGAAGTACCTATATAGTGCGTTGCAGGGTCTGTTTCCGAATTGCCCGTTAAGGTCCAGCCGTTTAGTTTAGCGTTCAAACTTGACGAGGTATTTATAGTTGCAGTAGGACCTCCAGGATTTGTAATTGTAAGATTGCCGTCAGTATTTTGAACTCCTTGTATTCCTGTACCACCGCCACCACCTGTTGAACTGATTGTAAGGTTTTGTCCATTTTTAATTATAGTTACATTTGTGCCGCCTATCAGTGTTACTGCTCCTTCAGCTCCATTTATATTTTTTACTGCACCTGTAGCATTTGGAGAAAGGCTTTGAGATGTTATTGAATTAAGTGAGTAAGGTACAGAAGTAAGCTCAGTTCGCGGCACGAACTCGTATCCGCTTCCGACCGTTATCCCAAGCCAGTATACCACGTCAAACGGCAGGTTCAAAGGATTCGATTTCCCTATAATCAAATTGATATAACCTCCCGATGTCTTCACATTGTTAATTGTTTCAGAATATAACGGTGTCCCTCCTGTCGGAGTATTGTAAATACTGATTGTGACAGTATAGGTATTGTCATCCAACGGTTTGCCGTTTTTGTCGGTGAGTAACCCCTGGTAGTTCAGTGTAACGGGTATCTGTGAATAAACAGATATTGAAAATAAAGCAGCAAATAATATGCTGATTATGACTAATAAGAAAGAACGCATAATGCCTCCTGATTGCATGGAATATTTATTAAAGAAAACTTTATTCTGATTTATAATTTACTTTTTTTCCAGTGCTTCAATCCTCTTGGTAAGTTGGTCAATCAAACTCTGTTGCTCTTGTATTGCCTTAACTAATGGTACCACAAATTCTGCGTATCGCAAGCCGTATAAGCTATTTTCATTTTGAGGTGCATCAATACCACTGAAATCATAACCTATTTTCTTTGCAGTTGCTTCGACTTCCTGTGCAATAAAGCCGCTGTAACGGATTGCCGACTTTTGGGTTCTCGATTGCTGAATCACATCATTAGCCTGCATTTTAGCAAGATTACCTTTATTATCTCTGCGATAATCTTCTTTATAGAATTCTGCTAAGCCAAAAGCATCATAATTATAAGTAACAGGTCTTAGATTCATGATGAATTCCAGTCCTTTTACATCTTCTGTTACATTTTTCTTGAACCTACCATCAGATACAACAGTAAAGCCAACTGCACCGTTAATAGATGTAACTGAGGTATTCCCAACTCGTACCATATTACTTGCAGTTGGTACTGCACTATAACCAATAGCAGTTGTGTTAGTTAGGCTGATATTCGATGGACCGGCATAAGCCCCAAAAGCAGAATTATTAATTCCTGTTTTATTTGAAACAAGTGCATTTGAACCCATTGCTGTATTATCATTTCCAGTTGTGTTATTAAAAAGTGCCGAAATACCACATGCTGTATTCTCAATTCCAGTAATGTTATAATAAAGTGTGTATGAGCCATTTGCTGTATTATTAGTTCCGATTGAGTTTTTCCAAAGAGACTGATAGCCATTCGCTGTATTATCATTTCCGTTTGTGTTCATCCAAAGAGTCTGATAGCCATTCGCTGTGTTATTATATCCACGGGTGTTTGAAAATAATGCCTTTGAACCAACAGCAGTATTATATACTGCTTCACCGATATTTAAAGCTCCGGTACCGTTATTATAAAGTGCAGAATCGCCTATTGCCACAAGATTACCGCGGTCTGTATTTCTAAACAGTGCCTTAACGCCCATTGCTACATTTGAATATCCGGTTGTGTTATTAGGAAGTGCCTCGTAACCATTTGCCGAATTATAAGAACCGGTTGAATTGTTCATAAGTGCCGATGAGCCATTTGCTGTATTACCGGAACCAGTTGTATTTACCATAAGAGCACCTGTGCCATTTGCTGTATTATCAGAGCCAGTAGTGTTATTTGTAAGTGCAAATGAGCCATTTGCAATATTACTAAAACCAGTTGTGTTATAAAAAAGTGCCAGATAACCTGTCGCAGTGTTTTGATAACCTCTTGTATTTGAAAATAATGCTTTTGAGCCGACAGCGGTATTATACATTGCTTCCCCAATATTTACGGCTCCCGTTCCGTTATTATAAAGGGCAGAATCGCCTATTGCCACAAGGTTGTGGATGTTTATATTGCTATATAATGCATCAATACCTATGGCAACATTAGAATAGCCGGTTGTATTAGAAAAGAGTGCATTTGAGCCATTTGCAGTATTATCAGAACCGGTGCTGTTACTCGTAAGAGCATCTAACCCATTTGCTGTATTTTCATTTCCTGTTGTGTTAAACCATAGTGCAGATGTACCATATGCTGTATTACCAGTTCCGGTTGTATTTTTCGATAGTGCCTGGTTACCACTTGCAGTATTTTCATACCCGGTAGTATTATTCCAAAGTGCCTCGTTACCAATTGCCGTATTACCAGTCCCGCTTGTATTGCTTTGACCACATTGATAGCCTACAAAAGTGTTCCATCTACCTGTTATTGTGGTATTTTGGGTATAGCCGATTAAAGTATTATTAGTGCCTGGATTGCATAGAAAAACCGTATCTTTCAGTAAAAAATTCCCGCTTATATAAATGTCCCTGAACGATTTTGAAGCAGAACCTAAATCTATTGAATTGTCCGGATTGCCTGTAATGGCAGTACCATCCCCTGAAAGCCTGATTCTTTCCAAATTGTTTGTTCTGAAAACTAAATCCTTGTTATCTGATGTACCGATATAATTCATTGCCGGGTCTGTTTCCGAATTACCTGTTAGATTCCAACCGTTTAGCTTAACGTTCAAACTTGACGAGGTATTTATAGTTGCAGTAGGACCTCCAGGATTTGTAATTGTAAGATTGCCGTCAGTATTTTGAACTCCCTGTATTCCGGTACCGCTGCCGCCGGTTGAACTGATTGTCAGGTTTTGTCCGTTTTTAATTATGGTTACATTGGTGCCGCCTATAAGGGTTACCGCTCCGTCTGCTCCATTTATATTTTTTACGGCACCTGTAGCATTTGGAGCAAGACTTTGAGATATTTTTGAATTCAGTGAATAAGGTACTGAAGAAAGCTCTGAACGAGGTGCGAACTCAGTTCCGTTACCAACCGTTATCCCCAGCCAATAAACAACGTCAAACGGAAGATTCAAAGGATTGGATTTGCCGATGAGCAAATTGATAAAGCCTCCCGTTGTCGTCACATTGTCAATAGTTTCAGAATATAAAGCTGTACCGCCAGCCGCAGTATTATAAATTTTTACAGTAATGGAATAAGTGTTATCATCTACCGGTTTGCCTTGTTTGTCGGTCAGTAACCCCTGGTAATTTAGTGTAACGGGTATCTGTGAATAAACAGATATTGAAAATAAAGCAGCAACAAATATGCTGATTATGACTAATAAGAAAGAACGCATAATGCCTCCTGATTGTTAAGAATATTTATAAAGAAAACTTCATTTTGAATTTATATCAACAAAAGTATTTCCAAATCAAATAGTCGCTTCTAATCTTTCCGCCGTTCGTTCATTCATTCAACTTTTCGTTTTTCTAAACCGAATTTATAAAATATTTATATGACATTATAATTATATTACTAATTTAATACAACTAATGCATTAAACAAAAAAACAATTTTCCTTTTTTTTATTAAATATTAACCTTGAGTCAGGAGTTCCTTTTAAAGAGATGTTCCCAAGCTGGACTTCGGCGAGCTCAGTCGGGTCGAACTTGGGAACAAGAATTGTACAAGGTGCTTGGGAACAAGTATTAATCAATTTTCACAAATATCATATCGCCTGTTATAGGGTCGAGATAGAATTTTTCTCCCTTGCTGTTTTGTTGTATGACATTTCCTTTGTTATCAATCCCAACTATAGTAACTGAATACCACTTGATGTTTTTATTCCATTTATGATTCACATCATTCTCTGCAAATTTTTGCATTTTAATTATTTTACCGTTGGACTTGATAAAGGTAGTGAATTTCATAAAAACATCTTTTGATAAAAATTTCATATCCCCTGTATTAGGCTCAAGGTAGAAATATTCGCCTTTAGCATTTTTATAAATAGTGTGGCTATTATCCAATCCCACGATTGAATAAGAGTTGCTATTCTTTATCCATTTTATAATCTTTACCATCTTTTGAGTAGAGATAGATTTAGACGACGCATCAAATTGTTCTAAAGGGATATTCCCTGATTTTGAAAGTAATGGTGTCGAATGAAGCAGCATTGGTGCTGATAGCAATGAAGTGGCAATTACTATCTTTGAGCCTTTACTTATAGCTTCTGATAATTTGGTAGATTTTTTCATAAACATTTTTTCATATATATTTTAAAAAATGGATTAATTATTTTCTTTTTGTTTACCGGATTTCCTTTTTCTAATAAAGAGCATAGTACCACGGCAATTTGGAGAACCGCATCTGCAGGCATAATCTTCCTTTTTATATATTTTTCTTTTTCCTTTAAATGCAGGTCTTAATTGATAATCGAATGTCAGTTCTTCTCCTTTTATAATATCCCGCATTGCATATATATATATCCTGTCATCAAAATTATAAGGTTCGCAGTTAGGGTCGCAGCTATGATTAATAAATCTTGCTTCGTTTCCATTTCGGGACCCGTCAATAACAGTTCTTTCCGTTAAATAAAATATGTACACAGGAGCCGGTTTTTTGTCGGGTACTTGTGTAAGCAGATTTGTCATAGGAATATGTTCTCCTAAGTATTCGATGATTCTTGTACCTTTAGGTATATCCCTTTTAGCAAATAAACCCTGCCCCTCGATATTTGATGTGGAAACATATACAAAATCCCTATCGTGTTTAGTATCTTTAACATTAACATTTTTTTTAATTTTAGTCATATAATTTCAATTTTTAATGTTATTGATAAATCGTATTCTAATCCCGCAATTTTTATTTGCATTTAAATATACAATCAGGATTTGCCTACTGACTAAAGAATAGATGTTCCCAAGCGGGTGCTTGGGAACAAGTATCAATATTTTATTTCCCATCTCCTATCATAAACGGTAGATTGCCTTTGCCGCCTCCCAATACAATGATTTTGGAATTTGGAGAATTTACAAGCTCTTTTTGTACTTTTATCATTTCGAATTGGAGAATTTTGTCTGACAGACCTGCGTTAACGATTTTTTGAGCGTCGGCAACGCCTTGTGCCTCGACTCTTTTCCTTTCGGCTTCCTGGCGTTCTTTTTGCAGGACGTATTCCATACGCTGTGCATCCTGAACGGCTGTGATTTTATGCTCTATGCTCTCTTTTACGGAAGTCGGTAATTTGATATCCCTGACAAGTAATTGCTCCAGGACTATACCGCGCGGTGTAAAACCGGCTTCTATCTGGTCCCTTATTTTACGGGTAAAGGCGTCCCGCTGAGTAGCAAAAAGGTCAATTGCATTGAAGTATGAGGCACTTCCACGAATTCCCGTGCGTGCAATAGGACGGATTACTTTGTCCTCATAATCCATGCCGATTTCCTTATAAATATTCGGTGCTTCCGAAGGAGTAATCCTGTATAAAATAGTCATATCAATTATAACTTCGAGCCCGTCGAGACTCAATACATGGATTGCATCATCTCCTTTAACCTGCCCTTCTTCGGTTGTGGCGGACATAGTATAATTTTGAGTCTGTATGCTCATTTGCTTGACGTCATACAGCGGGTTAATTACATTCAATCCTGCGTATAAAACATTACTCTCAACTTTACCGAAAAGCACCTGAACGCCCACGTGTCCTGCATTAATCTGCTTTACTGATGAAAACAAAACTCCGGCAGCTATTAGAATTACACCTGCCGCAATAATCATTGATTTAAACCTTGCGATGGAAGTGCCGGGCTTTGCGGCACCTATTGCTATTATTAATACTATAATACCAAGAATAATCAGAGCCATTTTAAACCTCTTTTAAATTTATAAATAAATAATTTAATCGCTGCTGCAGCTTCCGCAAGATGAGCAGGAGTTGCATGAAGCTTCGTCATAACTGCCTTGGTCCGTATTCAGCCAGTCAGTCGTATCGCTATCGTCTGCTTGTTGTTGCACAGGTTGAATAAGATTCGCACTTATCAGGTCATCCTGGTATTCATTATTACCGTAATATTCAATCCTGCCGGTATCAGGCGCCTCGAAGGGTGCATCTAAATTGAAAGTATTGACATTACCCGAATAAAACCCCGTATCACCAACTGTCATCACAGGATTCCCTATCTCATCAACAAGGTCAAAATCACTCAGGTATATATTTGTCGAATATAGTACATCAGACCAAATCCATGAATAAAAGAAATAATCATCGAAACCGAAATAACCATAATATATCGGGTCTGCGAATCTTTCGTGCCTTATCTGTTCCTTACCTGTAATCCTGCTTTTGGGTCTGATAATTTCTATGTCGGAGAATTTTCTGATATCGTCAACCTTGATAAACTTCCTTATTGCCATTTCGAGGTCATCGAGAAACTGATTAAATATTAGTCTTTTATCGTCAAGATATGTTCCATAAGTTTCCTGAGTTTTACAAATATCTGCAATTCTCTTCTGTAACTGCTCGGTAGTCTCATTTTCATTCAATTTAAAATCTGTCAGCACACCATTCACATTTACAGTTATAGGATATTCGCCGATTTTATGTTTTCTTAATACTGCGATTTCTATCAGGTATTTGAAGGAGTCTCCTACATGCTCCAGGACTAAAAATATAGTATTATAATATTCGGATTCGATAGGGTCAACCTTTGTCTTGAACTCGAACATAGCCTGTTCCAAGTCGTCTTCCTGTCCCTTTTCATCGAGATAAAAATCATAATCATCAACGGCAAGCCTTATAACATTTTTGACGTCAATAGACCTTAAGCCTACATTTAGTTGCTGGACAATGGTGACAGCAGTAAAGGTTTCGGTTTCCTGTTTTTCGGAAACAGCACCAAAAGTCAGAAAATCAACTAATTTTGCAAAG
>JBEKWK010000160.1:0-7307 GCA_049513175.1 FCB group bacterium | reverse complement strand
GTCTAAATCTTCGTGGAGTGTTTTATTTCGTTCCAATTCCTTTTTCAAATTCACTTTTAAAGATAAAACCTGTGAAGCTGAACGTAACCTGCCAAGCAGTTCATCTATAGTAATTGGTTTATATAGAACATCATTAGCACCGGATTGCAGGGCTTTCAGGTTTGATTCTTTGTCGGTAACGGATGTAAGAGCAATAAAATATATTTCGGGATGCTTACCATCTGTTTCATTCAATTCCGTCCTGATTTTTTTAATTAGTTGTATACCGTTAACTATAGGCATAAAAATATCGGAAAGTACTATTGTAGGGACTTTTTGCTTTTTGATAAGAAACCATCCCTCTTCCCCATTGTAACCTTCAAATATTTCGGATTTAGGAAAAATTTTAGAAACTAATGCTTTCAGAGATTCCACGACCTCCGTGTCATCGTCTATTATGATAAAAGGTATGGGCTTCGGTTCCAGACGAGTCTGTTCCGGCTGCGATTCATCCATTATTCACCTCAATTATAAAGTTTATAAAGTTTGTAATGTTTATAAAGTTTATAAAGTTAAAACTCTTTATTATTTATTTTAATTTAAATTAATACGGCTTAATATTTATTTATTAATAACTACTTTCAATCTAAAATTATTTTACAATTTCAAGCAATTTTGATGTTACTGTTTTATCATTATTCAAAATTATAAAATAAGTTCCATTTTCTAAATTACCAATATATAAATTTACAGAATTATCTCCTATCGGTAAATTTGTTTTATTGAAATTATAAATTTTCTTACCTAATATATCGGTTATAATTATACAGACATCTGATTTTTTAAATACAGTAAAATTTATTTTTATATAATCATTGCCGGGATTTGGATAAATATTTACATAATTGTTTTCCTGAATAAACAATTCAGAACTTTCAGTTTTATTTTCTTGGTTGATAATAAATTTCGGAGTTTCCCTTGACAGACCTTGTTTATTAGTAGAAACAATTTTGTAGCTGAATGATGATTGCATTTTCTTCAAAGCGGAACATTGGAAATTATTATTGCCTATTGGAATCATATTTAATGTATCAATAAGCAGCACAGCACCGTTCTGATATTCAATAATTACTTTAGCATAGGTGATTGTATCCGAACCGTCGTATATATCTGGAAATAATTTGGAATCAAAATGCAAAGAATCACTTTGTGCTACAGTTGCGCTATCCAAGGGTAGATGATATATAGTGGGACCGGCTCCCCATGCAAAATAAGCAAAAGGCTTGAGAAAAGTATAATCGGTAGCCCAGGTAGTGTACATCATTCCTAAAACATTTGGAATTCCTTCCTGTGCAAGCCTCCACTGCCTCATATTATCGGTATTTTGCACATCATAATAAGGAGATGTGATTTGTGAAAATCCAAGTTTTGAAAAGAAATTAAGAGATTGACTCATAAAGCCGCCATTCCAATTTGCAATAACTAAGGATTTAGGGATTTTATTCCAAATTCCTGTCAGGTCTCCATTTATAAGATAATAATCATCATGTGCATTATGCAGTGAATCGAACATATCGCTCCAGATGAAATTCTGAGATTGAGGATTTAATCCTTTTAAAATATTATTACATTTCTTAACATTATCTGAGAGCAAATCGCCAGGAGATAAATTCCTTTTTAAACATGACGAATCCCAATTCATATTACGAATCTCATCATGTCCCATAAAAAAACGATTAGGATAATAAAGTTCATTTACTCTTGTCATCTGGTCTTGTAATATCGAATATAAAGTATCCTCCGAAACACAGACCATGACAGAGCCATTACCGGAATTATCGCTTATGGATGTAAACGGATGGTAAGAAGAAATTAACAACGAATCACCGTTATGAATGTTCCCCGTTAATTTTCTTTTGAATTTAGGAGGCTGGTGGTATGGACCATAATTACCATATTGCCTGAGCATAATTGAATCAACTACCGGCTCAAAGTCAATCCCTTCCTGATAAGTTTGGTTCGTTAATTTATTTTTAACCGTAAGAGGAGTACCGTCTCTTCGTAAAATATTTGTTAAACCCAAGTCTTTAATTTGGAAATCATCCCACCAGATTATACCTGAATAGGCTTTCCATGCACCACAATAAACATAAATTGTATCATAATCTAAAGTGTTAAATTGAACTTCGGTATTAATCCAGCCAGTAGATGTAGCAGGAATATTAAAAGAAGTAAAAGTTAATGGTCTGGAGGTTACCTTTTGTCCGGCTACATATAATTGAATTTGGTTTCCATTAAAATTTTGCGTCTTGCAATATGCAGAAAGCAAATATCCTCTTAAAGGCTGGCAAATTATTTTTAGAATAAATCTGGATGCACTTTTCCCATCAAAATTAGTACATTTCACACTTGCTGTGCCACTTTTAAAAACTGTTTTGTCTTGAGTAGGATAATTCGGGTCATAAAATGACCATCCTGTAAAATTTCCTTTTGAATCTACATTTTCAAAACCCCCATTAGGAATGGTAACACGAGAATCGGGGATTAACCTTCCGGTATCACTCTCCATATAATACGTTGCACTTGTGGGAAGTCCTTCGGCAAGGTTTGGATGCAAATCCAATATCCCATCAGACCAGCCGATATTAGCAACTCCGGGAATGATTTCAATTCCTCTTTCATAAGCGAGATTTTTAAATTGCTTTGCATTGTCAAAATAATAATTTGGCTCGGTTTGCAAAATGTTGTATTTAAAATCCGTATGGCAAATTCCGTTCATTTTATATGTAACCATTGTGTCCAATATTTTATTCAAATCCGTAATTTGCTGGCTGACAAGTAAATTGTGAAAAGCACAAACCCAACGGCAGGAATAATCCGGATAATCGAGAATATGAGCAGAATTGATTGATGCAGTTTTCCCGTTTATATTCATTAATTTCAACAAAGAAATGAGACCATTAAATATACCACTTGAATCGTAACCCGCATTGATAATCATACCAGGCGAAACATCTAGTATATAGCCTTCAGAGTTATTGAGTTGTTCTCCGGGCGGAACGATTTTATTAAGGTATCCTGAAATCTGTTGAGAAGACGATAGTCCAACTAATAAATCATTCCCTGATTTTTGATAAGAAGAAAATGGAACTTCGGTTAAAGTATCTCCAATTTTAATTTTTAATTGCTTCTGAAAATATATAATTGCTCTTTCAATAGTAGTGTTCAAGCTATCCGGTATAACTAATTGTGTATTCTTTGTCAAATTAAAAGTGCCGTTTTTCTCAAAAGAAAATTTTGGCTTGGGATGAAGAGCATAGATATCGGCTGCATTTAATTGTTCAGCAAAAAATACAAAACATATAATTAATAAGATTTTAAAGAAATTCTGAATTCTGAATTCTGAATTCTGGATTGATGAAAGTAAAATATTACCCATTGCTCGAACCTATTTAATTTAATCTAAAAAATTACTTGCCCTCGCTCCCACGCTCCAGCATGGGAGTGAGAAAATTATGAAAATACATTAGCAAATTTTTCTATAATAGATTTTTTTACATCTATTAAATTAGCATTCATAATCTTTGCACCCGCCGCCTGTTCATGTCCGCCGCCACCGAATTGCAATGCAATAGCCCTGATATTTACGGGAGCTTTTGAACGGAAAGAGAGTTTTATGATTATTTTTAATTCTCCTTCTCCTTTAGAGAGGGTCGTGGTGAGGTAATTTGTCTCAATCCTTTCTGTAATTAGGACGCCGGCTTTCACTCCTTTAAGAGTTACCGTATGCTCAACAATGCCTTCGACATCGTCAAGAGTAGTATTTGTTTTTTGAAAAATTTCTTTTGTCAAAGTCATAATACACAACTGACCGTCATAATAAAATTCCATACCGGCAAGAGCTTCACCCAAAAGCCTTGCGGCGTTTGCAGGAATTATATTATAATATTCATTATATATTTTTACCGGGTCGGCACCGCAATCAATTAAGTCGGCAACAATCCTGTGAACATCGGAGCCGGTTTTTTCAAAGCGGAAGCTACCCGTATCCGTCATAATTGCCGTGTATAATACTTCAGCCATTTCTGGACCGATTTTCAAATCAGAATCACATTTTAACATTTTATAAATTAGCTCGCCTGTGGAGCTTGCCTCAGGGTTGGAAAGAAATAATTCTGTATTCTGAATTCTGAATTCTGGATTTGTTGAAGGAAGATGATGGTCAATTACAACTTTTTTTGCAGCAGATTGATTTATTGCTTCTGCGACAGAACCGAGACGCGAGCTTTCATTCAAATCAACAACAAAAATTGTATCGGCAGTTAAAATGTCAGATTTATCTACCTCTTCATTGTATTTTTTTAATGCTTCAATTCCGGAAATAAATTTAAGATTGTATGGAATTGGGGAATGAATCAGGATTTTTGTATCAATTCCCCTATGCCTACAATAAAAATATAATGCCAAAGCAGAACCGATTGCATCACCGTCAGGGTTTTCATGGGTGCTTATAATGAGCTTCTTCGACTCAATCAACGCCTTATAACAATTCTTAAATAATTCTGAATTCTGGATTCTGAATTCTGAATTTATATTTTCATTTTTAATCATATAAACCAAATATTAAATTTTCAATTACTGATATTCTACTATAAATTACATTTTTATTTTACATTCTGAATTCTACATTTTACATTAAAAAAATCTAAAATCGTAAATCTAAAATCGTAAATCTTTTAGACTCTAATAGGTAAAATTACAAATTGCAATCCCTGGTGATAAAGTTTCCTCTGAATTGCAAATACAGTATGGTTGTGAAGCCACCTTGTATAAATTTTCTCTTTTTCAAACACAATCTGACCGCCAAAGAAAATCGAGTTAGGAAATTTCTCAAGTATTTTTGGAAGAATTTTATCAACCGAATCTACTACATCGAGACCTGTTACGGTAAAATACTCTGCATAATAACCGCTATGATTCAGCAGGCTGACATATTTTTGCAATTCCTCATGTGATTTATTTTTAAGTTCCTCGAGTTCATTGACACCCTTAAAAACACCTGCATCAATTATACCTATCTGCAATAATACAAAATTTTTAAAAGTATCTCCAAACATTCTGAAAATGCTGAATAAAGAATGTAAGCCAAGTCCGCTGTATCCGTTTACAAGGAGAACGGCTGTTCTTGCATTTTTGTCATAAACAAAATTCTTATCTTTTTGTGGAACATAATCAGCTTCAGTTTCAGCGATTGATTCAGTAATAGTATCAATTCTTTTCATTAATTTTCTGACATTGTTGTAATGGCGTTTCACCAATAAAACTACAGTTATCAAAGAACCGGTAATAACTACCGTAATCCAGCCTCCTTCATTAAATTTAATAATGATGACCATTATTAATATCAAAGAAGTCATAAGTAATCCGATACCGTTTATGAAAAGTTTCTTTTCCCAATGTTTTTCTTTTCCTCTCACCTGCCACCAATGTTTTACCATTCCTAACTGTGAAAGAGAAAATGTAATAAAAACATTTATACTGTATAAAACCACCAGGAATGTTACATTACCTTGTGTGGTTAACATCAATACAAAAGCGGCAATCCCCATCAACAAAATACCGTTTTGAGTTACTAACCTGTCACTTAATGTAGAAAATCTTGTAGGAACCCATCGGTCTAATGCCATGTTGGAAAGGACCCTCGGACCATCGAGGAAACCGGTTTGAGCAGCTACGAGCAATATCGCTGCTTCAGATATTAAGGTCACAATTACAAAAGTACTGCCAAATGTTGAATTCCAATTTGCAGTTAATGCATTAAAGAGAACGGCATTCAATGTCATTCCGGGTTTATGCTGAGCATTGTATAAAAGATAAGAAATCATTAGTCCAAAAAATACGGAGGCAAGTGATACTGCCATATATTTCATTGTTCTTTTAGCTGTATGTACTTTTGGTTCCCGTAAGATTGGTAATCCGTTACTTACAGCCTCTATTCCCGTATAAGTTCCTGCCCCCATGCTATAAGCATGCATTATTATATACATTGTTCCAAAAAATCCCAGACTACTCAGTGAATTTCTATATTCAACCGCAGTCTGAGTTACTACACCGGATAGATCGAAAAAATGAGTAAACAAAGAATAAAGTATGGCGAAAGCGTGAGTAAAAACAAATATCAAAAATATAGGGACAAGCGGCATTACGGATTCCTTGACACCACGCATGTTTAATATTGTCAGGATAAACACACAGGTCAATGCAAATATTACTTTCATGCTTAACCAACCTGAAGGGAGGAAACTGAATAAAGCATCGGCACCGCTTGCAATAGATACTGTAATTGTCAGAACATAATCAATTAATAAAGCACATCCCGAAATCATTCCAACCATTGGTGAAAGCAACTTTGTTGCAACAAGGTACCCGCCACCGCCACCGGGGAAAAGCTCGATTATTTGGGAATAACTTGTACTAATAATTATTATTGTAATCACTGAAGCAATCGCAACTATCATTCCCAAATGAATGTGCCCATGCAATGCAAGTACAATTTCAGGAGGACCGTAACATGAAGAGGATAAACCGTCAGAGCCAAGACCTATCCATGCGAAAAAAGCTATAAGTGATATTTTATGAAAAGTTGTGGGATCGAGTGGGTCTCTTTCTTTTCCTATTATTATTTTTTTTAATGAAAATTTTTCGGGTTTAAATGAATCCATACAAATAAAATAATCTTTTATTCCCCAAATGCTTCTTTAATGATTTCTCATTGTCACGCTCCGGCGTGGGAATGAGGTTTTAACTTATTTTTCCCCAAATGCTTCTTTAATAATTTTTTGCTGTTCTGATAAATGTACCGAATACGAACCTGTGGCCGTAGCCGGACTTGCATCTCTGCCGATATAATTCAGTTTTTGTTTACCTTTAAATATATCTCTTAACCTTATTGTAATAAAATTCCATGCACCCATATTCCTTGGTTCTTCCTGCACCCATAAGAATTCACTTGCTTTTTTGTATCGCGATAAAATATTATTAAACAAATCAAGATTGAAGGGATATAATTGTTCTATTCTGATAATTGCAGTTACCTCATCTTTCAGAGCCAGCTTTTCAGCTAAAAGTTCATAATAAATCTTACCGGAACAAAACAACAATTTTGAAATTTTTTCCGGTGAAGTTGCATTATCATCGAGAATTTCATCAAACCGACCATTTGACAAATCATTTATAGAGGACACTGCTAAAGGATGCCTGAGCATAGATTTGGGTGTCATAATAATTAATGGTTTCCTGTTTGGCATTAACGTTTGCCGCCTGATTGC
>JBEKWK010000159.1:0-7336 GCA_049513175.1 FCB group bacterium | reverse complement strand
ATAGCTTCGCGTTTATGACGCCAGTATTTTCTCTCTGCTTTAATTTCATCAGGAGTTTTAGGTGCTGCCGGTGGAAGTTGGAGAACTTCTCCCGGATGAATGATATCCGGATTACGAATTATAGTTGTGTTATATTGCCAGATTTTAGGCCACAGGAATGGGTCACCATAAATATCAATTTTACCGGCAATATTCCATAAGCAATCTTTATCCTTTGCCCATGTACCAACGGTATATGATTTTATTAATTTTTCCCTGTACAACCCTTTTATATCTCTCGCATCGGCGACTATTCTGTTAAAGAATTCGGGAAGAAGAGATGTCTTTTCTTTGCGAAGTGCATTTAAATCTTTTTCAAGTGCTTTAACATCGTCCTGCTTATCGGCAAGTACATCATCGGATAATTTTTTCATATCACGGATTCTGCCTTCGATTACGCCGAGTCTTTGTCTGAAATTTTCCACATCGGCAGGAGTAATACCTAACAAAGTGTAAAAGGATTCGTTGCAATCCTTAATATCTTTATTAGTTTGGTCCAATTGTTTTTTAAGGTCGTCAATGTTTGCATTGATGGCTTTCAATTGGTCATCCAAAGCATTGACTTTAGTCTGCCAGTCTTGTATTTTGAGAGTGGCTTCTTCTTTTGTTAATTCTTCATCGGGCTTATTCTGATATTGTGAAAAAGCATTTGTTGATAAAATCAAGCTAACAAAAAGAAGCATAATGATAAATGTCAGTTTTCTATTCATTTTTTATTCTCCATCATTGTTATTATTAAAATTTACACATAAAATCATTTAATTAAAGGAATTATTTAACTTCCGTTTCGGGAGTATAATCGGGCCAAGAGTTGGGCCATTTAGAAAGCTTATCCTGGATAAAAGCTTTGTCATCCTGACATTTCTTTAATTCGGCTTTTCTTGAATTAAGCTCTCCTTCAACTTTTTTCTTATCCATTTGAGCTTTGGATATGCCATCGTTTAAGGATTTCTCTTGTTTGTACAATTCCTTTAATTTTAACATCTGTTCTTCAGTGATTTTAGGTGTACAACTGCTGAAAATTAATGCAGTCGAAAAAATGATGGAAACTATTCCAACACCACTGACAATTTTCCTAAAATTCATAATTCCTCCTAAATTGAGTTAAATAAAAACTATATCACAGTTCTTCTATGTTATTATAAATTGCTTCGTTCAATAATACTGAAAAGATAATTTTAAATAACATACCAATTTTATTGGTATTATTCCCATTAACAAATATCGTAAAAACTTTAATCAAAACAAAAAATTATTGTTTTGACTTTAGAAAATTGAAGAAACGGGAAATTGTATCACTTACTTTTATATTACGATAGTAAAGTTAAATATTTTCCAAAAAATTCATAATTTTGCTATTCTTAAATTTTAAGAAAAGCGATTATAACTTATTTAGTTTAGAAATTATAAGCAATTAAGAATATTGAAGGTATTATGATTAAGGAATTTCCAAAGGCTTACGAACCTGTAACAACTGAACAAAAATGGTACGACATTTGGCAAAAAAATAAAATATATTCTGCAAATACTGATTCTGATAAAAAAGGGTACAGTATTCTAATGCCTCCCCCGAATGTAACCGGCATTCTGCATTTCGGGCATGTATTAAATATTACTTTACAAGATATTTACATAAGATGGAAACGAATGCAGGGTTTTGAGGTTTGCTGGTTTCCCGGTACTGACCATGCCGGTATTGCTACTCAAACAAAAGTTGAAAGTGAACTTAGAAAAGAAAATAAAACAAGGTACGATATAGGAAGAGAAGAATTTCTAAAAAGAGTTTGGGATTGGAAAGAAAATTATGGCGGGATAATTCTCAAACAATTACGGGTACTTGGAATTTCATGTGATTGGGACAGAACGATTTTTACAATGGATGAATCGGCTTCGAATGCGATAAAACAAGTATTTATAAGGCTGTTTGATGAAGGTTTAATTTATAAAGGCAAAAGAATTATCAACTGGTCTCCCCTCGCCCAGACTGCTTTGTCGGATGAAGAAGTGGATTTTAAAGAGGTAAAAGAACATTTATATACCCTCAGATATTATTTTGAATATAGTAGTGAATATTTAATGGTAGCAACAGTAAGACCTGAAACTATTTTCGGTGATGTAGCTGTAGCTGTAAATCCTGATGATATTAGATTCAAAAATTTTATTGGAAAAAAAGTGATTGTACCTCTTACAGAAAGGGCTGTACCGATTATAACTGATGATTATGCAGACCCTAAATTCGGTACAGGCTGTGTAAAAATCACCCCTGCTCATGACCCGAATGATTTTCAGGTTGGATTAAGACATAAACTCGAAATGCCTAATACAATTAATCCGAATGGAACATTGAATAAACTTACAGGTGAATTTAACGGATTGGAGAGATTTGAAGCAAGAAAAAGAATACTTGATAAATTAAAAGAAAAAGATTTAATTGAAAAAATAGAGGATTATACACATAATGTAGGTTTTTCTCAAAGAGGCGGAGAGGCGGTAGAGCCTTATTTGTCAGACCAATGGTTTGTAAATATGAAACCTCTTGCAGAGGAAGCTTTGCAAGTTGCATTAGATGAAAAAGTAAAATTCTATCCAAGTCATTGGTTAAAGACTTATCAGCACTGGATGACAGGAATAAGGGATTGGTGCATCTCCCGTCAGCTTTGGTGGGGACATAGAATTCCTGTTTATTATGATGAAAAAGGTAATTTCACTGCGGCTAATTCAGAAGAAGAAGCAAGAAAGAAAATGGGTTTACCTGATAATTCTAAATTAAGGCAGGATGAAGATGTTCTCGATACCTGGTTTTCTTCATGGCTCTGGCCCCTTACAACAATGCACTGGTTTGGTGATGGAAAATCAGAAACGACACCGGAACTGGAAAAATTTCTTCCGACGGATTTATTGGTTACTGCACCTGATATTATCTTTTTCTGGGTGGCAAGAATGATTATGGCAACTTTAAAATTTAAAGGACAAATCCCATTTAAAGATGTATATTTTACAAGTACAATAAGAGACGGTCTGGGTAGAAAACTATCAAAATCCCTTGGCAATTCTCCTGACCCGTTGAATGTTATTGATAAGTACGGTGCTGATGCAGTGCGGTTTACAATGATATTCCTTTCTCCTCTCGGACAAGATGTAAGAATGGATGTGGATATTAAAAAGCAGGATATACCTTCGATGGAGTTGGGAAGGAATTTTGCAAATAAAATCTGGAATGCAGGAAGATTTATTATGATGAACCGCGATATTGTTTATCACGATGACACTTATTCCGCAAGTGAATCTTCACCTTATATTAATAAGAATCATTCAAATTCAGAACTCAGAATTCAGAATTCAGAATTAATAAAGTTTTCTTTCGCAGACAAGTGGATTTTGTCGAGATTAAATGAAACAATCAAAAACGTTGGACTCACTCTTGATGCTTATAAGGTTAATGATTATTCAAAAGTATTATATGATTTTATATGGCGGGATTTCTGCGATTGGTTTATTGAAATATTGAAGGTGCAATTGAATAATAGTGATGATATCGAATATAAAAAGAATTTAGTTTCATTTGCAATTAATGTATATGAAAATATCTTAACATTATTACATCCGGTTATGCCGTTTATTACGGAGGAAATATGGCATCTGCTCAATATAAATAGAAATGATGATGAAAGTATTAGCCTTCAGGTTATGCCCGAATTTAATGAGTCATTGATTGATTCCAAACTTGAAGATGATTTTATTTTCCTACAATCCATTGTAGAGGAAATAAGAAAACTTAGAGCAAATGTTAATATTCCGCCTAAGCAAAAAATTTCAGTTATAATTTCCTGTAAAGATAGAACTGCTGAGGAGTTGATTGAAACTGAAATAGGTATTATAAAATCACTGGCTAAATGCTCCGATTTACAAATCGGTTTGAATTTAACCAAACCTGATAACTCTTTAACAACTGTCTTCCATGAAACTGAAATATTTTTGATTTTAGATAATACTATTGATTTGGAAAAGGAGAAAGACAGATTAAGAAATGAAATCGTACGGCTTGAAAAGAATATTTCAGGCTCGGAAAATAAATTATCAAATGAAAGTTTTGTGTCAAATGCTCCTGAAGATATTATAAATTATGAAAGAGAAAAATTGCAAAGCATGAAGGATTCGCTTGACAAGGTTAAAAATAATTTAAAGAATCTTTAACTATAAAATTGAGGATTAGCTTTAAATAATAAATTATTTTTTCTTATATTAAAACGTTAATTGAAACATTTAGCATTATTGAATTTTTTAATAAAGAGAATATTATATAAAAATATTTATAGAGTAATATATGAACAATACACCTAAATTATTGCTTCCTGGAATAGATAATTTACAAGATATGGATGTTTACATATCTCATGGCGGATATACATCATTCAGAAAAGCGATAAAAATGACTCCTGATGAGGTAACAAAGGCAGTAAAGAAATCAGGACTTCGCGGACGAGGCGGAGCTGCATTTCCGACTGGTCTCAAATGGTCTTTCATGCCAAAGGGTAATGATAAAACAAAATATCTTGCCGTAAATGGCGATGAATCAGAACCCGGCTCATTTAAAGACAGGCAGATTTTTGAATTTAATCCTCATCAGCTTATTGAAGGCATTCTGATAGCAGGTTATGCTATGGGTATTAATGTAGCGTATTTATATATACGTGGCGAATATTATAAATGGATTGAGCTCATGCAAAAAGCAATTGATACGGCTTATCAGAGGGGCTTTATTGGGGAAAAAATGAAGGAAACTTTCGGTTGTGATTATTCAATGGAAATTTATATTCATATTGGAGCCGGCGCATATATCTGCGGAGAAGAAACTTCTTTAATGACGTCAATAGAAGGAGACAGGGGCTATCCGAAAGTAAAGCCACCATTCCCTGCTCAAAAAGGGCTTTGGGGAATGCCTACTACTGTTAATAATGTTGAAACTATTGCAACAGTTCCACCGATAATAAAAATGGGAGGGGAAGAATATTCAAGGATTGGTGCCGCAGGACATCCCGGTACTTTGCTTTTCGGAGTAAGCGGGCATATAAATAAACCCGGTGTTTATGAGCTTCCGACTGGTACTTTGCTTACAGATATAATTAATAATTATTGCGGCGGAGTAAGGAATAATAAAAAAATCAAAGCAGTAATTCCAGGTGGTTCCTCTATGCCGCCTCTACGGGGAGATGAAATAGAAGGTGTAAGAATGGATGAAGAGTCTTTGAAGGCATTGGGAACGCATATCGGCACAGGCGGTATAATTGTTATGGATGAAGATACTGATTTGGTAAAGGTAGCTTTGAGAATCGCACATTTTTATCATCACGAATCTTGCGGACAATGCACGCCTTGCAGGGAAGGATGCGGCTGGATGGAAAAAGTATTAATTAGGTTAAATAAAGGAGATGCAACCTCAAAGGATTTGGATTTACTTGTATCTGTTTCTGATAATATCGAAGGGAATACTATTTGTGCATTAGGAGATGCCGCCGCATGGGCTGTGAGAGGATTTGTAACTAAATTCAGGGATGAATTTGAAAAAGTTGTAAAAAAAGAAAGGACATATATCCCTCCTAATATAGTTCACAGCAAAAGGAGTTCAAGAGAGTCATTAATTCAAATAACATTGTAATAGTTTAAATTGTCATTCTGAATGAAGCGTAGCGAAATGAAGAATCCAGTTTTAGAAAAGAGAATAAAGCATCTGGATTCTTCGCTTCGCTCAGAATGACAGATTAATTCTTAATTCGTAATTTTTAATTCTTAATTAGTAATTAAAGTAAGATGGCTGTACTACCGATATATAACTGTTTTCATCCTGTATTGAAAAAATCTACGTTACCGGTTGAAAACATAAATGAAGAAATAAAGAAAATGGTTGACGATATGTTCGAGACTATGTACAAAGCAGATGGTATCGGGCTTGCAGCTAACCAGGTAGGTATATTGAAATCTGTAATTGTAATTGATGTTAATTCCGGTGAAACGGAAAAAAAGTATGACATACCTCCTATTGCTTTAATAAATCCGCAGATTGAATATTTTTCTGATGATTCTTTTGAATACCAGGAAGGATGTCTTAGTGTTCCTAAATTTTATGAAAATGTAGTAAGACCTAAAATAATACAGGTAAAGTATTTTGACCTGGAAATGAAAGAGCATATCGAGGAAGCCGAAGGTATGCTTTCACGAGTGATGCAGCATGAAATAGACCATCTGCAAGGCATTCTCTTTTTTGAAAGATTAACACCGGTAAGAAGAACTCTTGCAAGAAATAAATTAAAGAAAATACAGCGAGGGCAAGTTGAAACCGATTACCCGATGATTAATCCACCCGGGAAAAAATTATAAATTAATTTACGATTTTAGAAGTACGGTTTTAGGTTTAATATTAATAATCGTAAATCTAAAATTTAAAATCTAAAATATTATTGATTGATGTACCCTGAAAAGCTAAAAGAGTTGATTCTTGAAGGTGAATGTTCCACAATAGAATTTAAAAGGAAATTTACAACACCTGAAAAAATCGCAAAAGAATTATCGGCTTTTGCCAATACTATTGGTGGATACTTGATTTTCGGGGTGGAAGATGACGGCAAAATCTATGGAGTCGAAAGCGAAAAAGGGGAAATCGGGCTTATAGAAACTGCCTGCGAATTTTATGTGAAACCTCCCATCGAGCCTCAAATATCAATAGTAAACATGCACGGCAAAGATGTAGTAGTAGTAAAAGTCAATGAAAGTGATGTCAAGCCGCATAAAGTAGTCCTCAATCCTGACGACAAAAAGCCTGAGTATAAAACATACATACGTGTCGGCGAGCAATCAATATCTGCAAGCAGGGAAATGACGAGAGTGCTTGCAACACAGAATAAAGATGCAGGACCGCTCAGAATGAGTGTCGGCGAAAAGGAAAAAGCTCTTTTTATTTTTCTGGAAAATAACGGGAAGGCAACAGTTCAGGATTTTGCTCATTTGACAAATATATCACGCCGAAGGGCAGAACGCCTGCTGGTTCGTTTAGTGAAAGCAGGAGTCATTCAAATTCATATTGATTCAGAATCTGACTATTTTACATTAGTAGGAAAGTAAATTTCTTTATAACAAAAAAAGCTGTCCCAATTAATTTAAGACAGCCAATTTATTATTTTAGATTTACGATTTTAGATTTTATTTCACTTTATAAACTTTACGAACTTTATAAACTTTTAACTAGTTACTGCTAACTCCTCACTGATTAAAGCACTCCATTCTTCTTGATAATATCCCTCGC
>JBEKWK010000158.1:0-10407 GCA_049513175.1 FCB group bacterium | reverse complement strand
AATGAAAAATAATTATTCCATATCAACGGCACTACAATAGTTCCAGGAATTGAACCCGAAACTTATTACAAATATAATTAAACAAGCGTCATAATTTGTCGTTTGTTTTTATTCAAATCAAATATATTTTTGTTAATTATTATCGCAAGATTTTGTAATAAGGCGTAGCTATTCTCAATTGTGGTTTGCACAAACTTACCCGGAGCAAGTTGAATTCTATTTAACATATTATCGAGAATTTGGAATTAAATTATAAAATAATTCAAATATTCAATATTATGCCATACTCCCAAAGGTCGCTTTTATTTTACCCTAATTAAAAACCAACACCCAAAGGTCTTCTATGTTACCTAATCATCACAAATCAAAATTGTAATTACTAAATGCAAATATATGAATTTATATTACCATTGTCAAGTAATTTTTTTTAAAATAATATATTATAATTTATTATATTACACTACCTTAATTTTGAATACCTTTATAAAATTTTGCTAAGGTTTTAATTTTAAATCATACAAAATTTTTTATGAATTAATAAAAATTAATTCCAACATTTACTGTACAGAAATATTTTTTAATTCTAATAAGGCTTCTCCTATTAAATAAAAAGAACCTATAATTAAAATCGGTGTTTGATTTGAAAAAGCTGTTTGAACAGCATTTGAAACTGAAGATGAAGATTCAGTCTTATTTATTCCGGCATTTTTTGCAAATTCAATTATATTTTCAACTTTTTCAGCCCGTTCTATATTCGGTCTCGTGGCAATTAGCTTGTTGCAGATTGGCTCTAATATTTTAAGCATTTGCAAAATGTCTTTGTCAGCCATAGCACCGAACACAATCGTCCATTTTGTATCCTTATAACCCGAAACTAATAATGTATCTACGGCAACCTGAACTGATGCGGGGTTATGAGCTACATCAATAACCAAAGGAGGTTTTTTTCTCAATAGTTCAAGGCGTCCCACCAATCCGGTATTTTCCCGGATATTACTTAAACCTTCAACAATTGCTGTCTCTTTAATAGAATATTGATTTGATATTTTCTTGATTATTGCCAAAGCAGTCAGAACGTTATTGAGTTGATGTTTTCCTCCGGTTTCAACATTCAAAGTATTGAAGCTGAAATTTTCTGATTCAACCTTGATAGTCATAGACAAATCGGCTGAATATTCCTTAACTTCTGAATGAAATTGATTTTCAACAAATATTATTTCACTATTCATCTCTTCTGCTTTTTTTAAGAAAATATGCTCTATTTTCTTGTTGTCGTCCCCGATAATTACTGGCACTCCTACTTTTATTATACCTGCTTTTTCGAAAGCAATTTCCTCTAATGTATTGCCGAGATACTCCTGGTGGTCTAATCCGATTGGAGTAATTGCCGATATAATCGGATTAAGAACGTTTGTAGAATCAAATCTCCCTCCCATGCCTGTTTCGATGACAGATATGTCAATTTTTTTGTCTGAAAAGTATTTAAAAGCCATTGCAGTAGTGATTTCGAAAAATGTACATCCCAATTTATCCGATACAGGCATGAGTTCATTAGTAAGGCTTATTAATTCATCATCCGTAATTGTTTTTCCGTTTATCCTGATTCTTTCGTTAAAATCAATTATATGCGGTGAAGTGTATAATCCTACTTTATATCCTGCTTCTGTAAGAATAGAAGCGACCATAGAGCAGACAGAGCCTTTACCATTAGTCCCTGCTACATGGATTGAAGGGAAATTCAAATGGGGATTACCATATGCTTCTAATAACCGGATAGTCCTTTCCAAGCCGGGTTTTATGCCGAATCTTTGTAAAGAAAATAGCTTTTTTAGGATTTGAACCTTTTCAGCTTGATTTATATTTTTAATGTCGTTCGCCATTTTATAAAAAATATTTAAATTGCAATATGAATAAAATAATTTTCAAAAATATAAATTTATTTATGAATAACAGCTTTCCGGAGCCGGTATGGATGATTTTCTGAAAAACAAAAGAATATGGATTACGGGTGCCAGCAGGGGAATAGGACTTGCGATAGCCCAAAAGTTTGCTGATACTAAAGCTACATTATTATTGAGTGCTAAGGAAGCTAAATCTTTTAAGAATCAGCCTCCGGAACTAAAATCCAAAAAGAACATCTTTCTTTTCCCATTCGATATTTCTTCGAGAATCGAGACTGAGAGTGCCTGCGTTAAAATTCAGCGAACTGTGGGTGATATTGATATTCTCATTAATAATGCAGGGATATCATCTTTCAAAAAATTTATTGATACAAAACCAGAAGTTTTTGAAAATATTATAAATATTAATTTAAGGGGACCATTTCTCTGCATTCAGTCTGTACTTCCGGGAATGTTAAAGAAAAATTCGGGCATTATAATTAATATAATTTCAGTTTCAGCTATTAAAACTTTCACGAAATCATCTGCTTATGCCGCTTCAAAAGCAGGGCTTCTTGCTATGAGCCGCTCCCTGCGGGAAGAAGTACGCAAATATGGAATTAAGATAATAGATATTTTCCCGGGTGCAACAGAAACAGAAATATGGAGTAAAGACAGCAGGGATAAGTTTCGCGATAAGATGATGAAAACCGAAGATGTAGCAGAAGCAGTTTTTGAAGTAATTAAATTGAGCATGAATAATAGAATGCACGTCGAAGAAATAGTTTTCAGACCCCAGGAAGGCGATTTATAATTTCACTATAAAAGATTGTTTCACTTTATTCGTTATAGTATTCAATTTTATAAATAATTTTAAAGGAATATTAAAAAATATGAATAATCAATTAATACCAATTGTAATCGAACAGACCAGTCGTGGCGAGCGTTCGTATGATATTTACTCAAGATTGCTGAAGGAAAGGATTATATTCATCGGTGATGCGATTGATAACCATACAGCCAGCATAGTTATTGCACAGCTTTTGTTTTTATCGAGCGAAGAACCGAATAAGGACATAAATCTTTATATTAATTCTCCGGGCGGCAGTGTAAGCGACGGATTGGCGATCTATGACACTATGCAGTTCGTAAAACCTGATATAGTAACAATATGCACCGGTCTTGAGGTAAAAGATATGCGCTTCCTAATTCAAGAATATTGATGCACCAACCTTCAGGAGGAAGCCAGGGACAAGCCTCAGATATAGAAATTTATACAAAAGAAATGCTTAGAATAAGGACAACACTTTATGAGATTACCGCAAAGCATACGGGAAAAGACCTGGAAACAATAAAAAAGGATTCCGACAGAGACAATTATATGTCAGTTCAAGAGGCTCTCGATTATGGTATAATTGACAAAATTATGACACGTAGTTCCGAAATGCCATCTAAGGAAGAGGATAAAAAGGAAGACAAAAAGGAAGATAAGAAGTAATTCTGAATTCTGAGTTCTGGATTCTGAATTTAAAATGGTTATTTCTCTTAAAAAAAGGGGGGTGGCAAGCAGTGACGGGGGGTTTAGAGTAAAATTTGACATAAAGAACACAATGAAATGAAGGTAAATTGATGGGAAAAGATAAAAATACTGGAACACCGTTTACATTGCGCTGTTCCTTTTGCGGAAGGTCTCAAAATGAGGTAAAGACTCTCGTCGAAGGTCCGGGAAAGATATTTATCTGCGAAAATTGCATACAAATGGCGCAGGACATAGTCAAGAAAAATACCTCCCAGGACCTTACACTTAATGATGCAAGCGGTAAACTGCCGAAACCGAGCTATATTAAGAAAGAACTAGATAAATACGTAATCGGGCAGGATTATTCTAAGCAGGTGCTGTCTGTTGCCGTTTACAATCACTATAAGAGGATTCAATCCAAATCAGATGATGTTGATGATGTTGAAATCGAGAAAAGCAATATTCTGCTTCTTGGTCCAACAGGAACCGGAAAAACCTTACTTGCCCGCACCCTTGCGAGAATATTGAAAGTACCATTCGCTATTGCCGATGCAACAACAATTACCGAAGCAGGTTATGTAGGCGACGATGTCGAAACTGTTTTGCTTAACTTACTTCAAAAATCAGATTATAACGTGCCTCTTGCTGAAAGAGGCATAGTATATATAGACGAATTAGATAAAATCTCAAGAAAAAGCGAATCTTCGAGTATTACTCGTGATGTTTCGGGTGAAGGTGTACAGCAGGCTTTGTTGAAAATGCTTGAAGGGACTATAGCAGGAGTGCCTCCTAAGGGTGGCAGAAAACATCCGGAACAAAATTTAATTTTCATTAATACACAGAATATTCTTTTCATCTGCGGCGGTGCTTTCGAAGGTTTAGAAAAAATCATTGCTCACAGGCTCAGAACATCAACAATCGGCTTCACAGCGGCAATCGAAGAAGCTATAGAGGAAGATTTTAAGCTTTTGAAAAATGTCGAGCCTGAAGATTTGCTCAAATACGGCTTCATTCCCGAATTAATAGGCAGGCTTCCAATTCTTGCACCTCTCGAGGAGCTTACCGATGAAGCTATGCTTGATATTCTGACGAACCCTAAAAATGCAATAGTTAAGCAATATCAGAAATTATTCGATATGGAAGGAGTTGCCCTCGAAATTGAGCATGACGCCCTTCTTGCGATAGTTCAAGCGGCAAAGAAGCGGAAAACAGGCGCCCGTGCCTTGCGTTCCATTGTCGAAGAAGTTATGCTCCCAATTATGTATGATATTCCGGACAGGAATGATATAGAAAAGTGCATTATTACAGAAGAAGTAATCACAAAAAAAGTCGAACCTGTCTATATTTTGAAAGAGGAAAAGAAAGCGAAAAGTGCCTGAAAACAGTTAGGAGTTAGGAATTAGGAATTGATTTGGTTGGGCATTCTGAACGAAGTGAAGAATACAGTTCGATATACGTTTTTGGATATACGATTGTAAATTAAAAAAAAACTATAATTAATCTTTTAATTTCTCTTTTCCTTAGAACCATTCCCTGAATAAGGCTTTAAAGCATTAATTATAAAAATAGCATCTGAAAAACCGTCCTGGATTGATAAAATACTTGTTCCGCCGTCATAGTAGCCGTATAAATGTAGTAATTCATATCCGTCATTCAAATAATTCAGTAGTTTTTTATCTAATTTTGACAAGTTTTCTCTGTAATATTCGATAGCTTTTCTGCCTCTTCTGTTAGGAATTCCTTTAAGAGTAAATAGAAAATCCAATGCTTTCAGCATACCTGAATAAGCAGTACCACAGGCAGTTTTGACATATTTTTCATCAATATAAAATTTATCCTCCTTACCTGCTAATTTCAAGGTTTCTTTTGCATTATCAATATAACGCATAGCCTCTTTATATGGATTTTCGTATTTCATGTTTAAATTATAAATTAATAATTACAAATATATAAAAATTTACACAAACTAAGACGTAATACTTCTTATTTGATTTAAAAAAATTTCTTAATTTGCACATAAATTAGTTCTAATATTATTTAAGGTATGAAATGAAAAAAATTTCCTTATTGATTTTAGCTATTATATTTCTTGTTTGCTGTGAACAAAAAAAAATTGAATTACCAAAAGAAGTAAAAACTGAAAAGGATACTTCATTTTCAGTAAATATAAGAACTGAAAATAAACAAAGTGAACCTAAAAGTAGTTGGAAATATGCTCATTCTCATTCTCAATTAAATGGGGGGGCTTCATCATCTGCTTCTATAAAAGCAAAAGAACCATCAAAAGCTATTTTTACAGTTGGAAAAGTGAACAATGGTATTTGTGTTTATCTATTAGTACCAAAGGGTGAATATAACCATTTTAATAAGAAATCAATTAAAATAAAATTTGATGTAAATCAACCTGAGCAATATTCTATAAATATTATTTCAAATTTAATTTATATAGAATCGGAAATAGATAAAGAAAATATTATATCAAAATTAAAAACTGCAAAAAGAATGATTATTGAAGCTGATTTTTTCCGGGAAGGTATCAGACAGATTGAATTTAGTACAGATGGTTTTAAATGGGAATAGATGAACCGGGTTTTAAATTCCATTTTAACAAGGACAGTACTTAGATTTGGCAAATTCATATTTTTTATATATGATATTCGGTATTTAAAATCCAGAAGTATAAACGTTTTTCGGAGTGTTTATGAAAAATTACAAACTATGGCTAAGTTTTATAATTGTAATTATCATTTCTTTTTCGGTTCTGGGCTTCTTTGGCACTGAAATATACCGGCAAAGCCCGCCAATACCCTCGCAGGTTGTTACCGATTCCGGTAAAGTTTTATTTACGGGACAAGATATTAAGGACGGTCAGAACATCTGGCAATCAATAGGTGGACAGGAAGTAGGAACTATTTGGGGGCATGGTGCTTATGTTGCTCCTGATTGGTCTGCTGATTGGCTTCACAGGGAATCACTCTTCATTTTAAATGCACTTGCAAAACAAATGTATAATACCAATTATAATGCTTTGGATGCGGAAAAACAGGCTGTCCTGATAGTAAAAATGCGAAAGATAATCAGAACTAATACATATAATCCTGATAGAGGTACAATAATCGTATCTGCACTGAGGGCAGAGGCAATTAAAAGTAATTCTGATTATTACGCAGGATTGTTTATGAATAACCCTGATATGAAAACCACAAGAGAACATTATGCTATTCCTCCTAATTCTATAAAAGATATTGACAGGATGAACAAAATGAATGCTTTCTACTTTTGGGCTGCATGGGCATGCGGCACCGAAAGACCCGGCTCGGATATTACATATACGCATAACTGGCCCCCAGATGAATTAGTGGCAAACAAGCCCACCAGCAGCATTATTCTCTGGACGGGGTTCAGTATAATAATGCTTATATTAGGAATTGGGCTTTTAGCCTGGTACTATGCCAAAAATAATGATAATAAAGAAGGTGATTTCGAATTACCTAAGAAAGACCCGCTTTTTGGTATAGCCCAAACCCCATCTATGAAGGCGACATTAAAGTATTTTTGGATTGTATCGGCTCTTTTGCTTTTACAGGTATTAATGGGAGTTATTACGGCTCATTTCGGGGTCGAGGGAAATACTTTTTATGGGATAAATATTGTTAGTTTTCTACCGTATGCCGTTACGAGGACATGGCATGTACAATTGGCAATTTTCTGGATTGCAACTACGTGGCTAGCTACCGGATTGTATATTGCTCCTGCAGTTTCGGGATATGAACCGAAATTCCAGAAACTTGGTGTGAACATTTTATTTTTGTGCCTGCTGATTATTGTGGTTGGTTCTTTTATCGGGCAATGGCTGGCTATTATGCAAAAATTAGGATTGATTCAGAATTTCTGGTTCGGACACCAGGGATATGAATATGTCGATTTGGGCAGATTTTGGCAAACCTTTCTTTTCATCGGATTAATTTTATGGTTGATTCTGATTGTCAGGGCTTTATTGCCTGCTTTAAAACAAAGAGCAGAAAACAGGCAGTTGCTGGTAATGTTTTTAATTTCGACGGTTGCAATAGCCTTAATTTATGGTGCAGGGCTGATGTGGGGGAGACAGACACATATCTCGGTAGCTGAATATTGGAGGTGGTGGGTTGTTCATCTCTGGGTTGAAGGATTTTTTGAAGTATTTGCAACGGTTGTGGTTGCATTTTTGTTTGTCAGGCTTGGATTATTGAAAGTAAAGACCGCAACTTCAGCTATATTGTTTTCAACTGCTATTTTCCTGAGTGGGGGTATAATTGGAACTTTCCACCATCTGTATTTTACAGGCACTCCGACAGCAGTTTTGGCTTTGGGAGCTACATTCAGTGCATTGGAAGTCTTACCGTTAGTTTTTATGGGTCTGGAAGCATATAGAAACTATAAAATCAGTAAATCTACCGAATGGTTAATCGCATATAAATTGCCGATATACTTTTTCATATCTGTCTCATTCTGGAATTTCGTCGGAGCAGGAATATTTGGGTTTTTAATTAATCCTCCAATTGCTTTATACTATATGCAGGGTCTGAATACCACACCGGTTCATGCTCATACAGCTTTGTTCGGTGTTTACGGTATGTTGGGAATAGGGTTAATGTTATTTGTTCTCAAAGGACTGACCAACATGGATACGTGGAAAGACAATGTTCTTAGATTTTCATTCTGGTTATTCAATATCGGTTTATTGCTAATGGTTTTAATAAGTTTATTACCTGTCGGTTTAGCACAAACGATAGCAAGTGTTGAACATGGCATCTGGTACGCCAGGTCTGCGGAATTTTTACAGAATCCAACATTAAATACGTTTCGTTGGCTTAGGTTGATAGGGGATTCTATATTTGCAATTGGAGCACTCTCCTTAGTCTGGTTTGTCATTGGACTAAAAACAGGGTGGTCAATTAATAAAGAAATAAAAGAAAACCAATAATATTAATAAATAGGTAACTATACAACAGGATAAGAAATGATGTAATTTTTTGATATTAAGCATCTTAAAACAATATTTAGAGATTTCATATTTTTATGTTATTTATTATTCAGAATTCAGAACTCAGAATTCAGAATTTTACAAACTCTTGTCTAAAATATATAAACCTTATCACCGTTTAATCCTTTCGTCTTTTTAAAAGAATGAAACTGGAAAAATTTGATGAATAAATATATGAAAATAAATAAATTCTTTGGCGGATTAATACTCGCTTTGGTAATCTTTTTATCTGCAACACAGGCATACTCACAGAAAATATTAATCCCTATGGATTTGGCTCAGACAAACCATCTTAAGGCATACGGCATTGCATATTGGGTACTAAAGAACTATGAGCCTGTGGATTGGATGTTGAATTACCGCGGCGGCTCATTTATGATGGATTACAAGGAAGTTATTGCCACGGAATGTAGAATCCGCGATGTATTTTTTGAGACTTTGGACGGGGCAGAGGCATCGAAAATATACTCAGAGGTACAGGCTGATAATGTAAATATGGATGTTGAAAAGCTGGAAAAGGCTCCGAAAATAGCCGTTTATGCGCCTCCCGGTTCACGCCCATGGGATGATGCAGTCAGGCTTGCCCTCGATTATGCCCAGATTGAATATGATATTGTCTGGGATGAAGAGGTTATGGCTGGTAAATTGGATAAATACGATTGGCTGCATCTTCATCATGAAGATTTCACCGGTCAGTACGGCAAATTTTGGGCAAGTTATCAAAATGCCCCATGGTATATAGAGATGGTATCTTTGAGTGAAAGCATAGCGAGGAAATTAGGCTTTTCAAAAGTATCTGAATGTAAAAGAGCGGTTGTACAAAAGATTATACAATTCGTAACAAGCGGCGGCTTTCTATTTGCAATGTGCAGTGCGACGGATTCTTTCGATATCGCTATTGCCGCTATGAATATAGATATTTGTGGTCCTATGTTCGACGGAGACCCTGCTGACCCGGGTGCAAATGATAAACTTGATTATACAAATTGCTTTGCTTTGGAAAACTTTCATCTTATAATGGACCCTTATATTTATGAATTTTCTGATATTGATGTGACAGACGAAGTTGGGAACAATCCCGATATAGATTATTTCACTTTATTCGATTTCTCTGCAAAATTCGACCCGGTGCCTACAATGCTGACTCAAGACCATGCAAATGTAATTCATGGATTCATGGGACAAACTACAGGATTCCACAAAAGATTCATCAAGAAAAACGTTACAATCCTTGCAGAAAGAGAAGGAACAGACCAGGTCAGGTATATACACGGAAATATTGGCAGGGGAACTTACACATGGTACGGTGGCCATGACCCGGAAGATTACAGGCATTTTATTGGTGATAAGCCGACGGATTTGAGTCTGCATAAGACTTCACCCGGCTACCGCCTTATTTTAAATAACGTGCTTTTTCCCGCCGCAAAGAAGAAGAAGCTGAAAACTTGAGTTAATGTAAAATTAAGAATGTAGAATGTAAAATAATCTTTGTCCGTCATTCCCGCGAAAGCGGGAATCCATTTAAATATTCTGCTACTAAGGTTAAAAATTGTAAATAAGGTTTAAATATCATATTATTCACTTTAAATACATAATTGTAAAAACCACTTAAAATTCTTATGATGTTAACAAACATTAGCTATTAAACATTTTGCTGTACCTTCAAAAACCTTATTTTTAAAATAAACCTTAGTAGAAAACAATTGTCCGGACACCGCTTCCAACCTTATTATCTTCATAATTCCGCAAATAAGGTAATAAGGTTAAATGATAATTTGCATATTCTGCTACTAAGGTTAAAATTGTAAATAAGGTTTAAATAACATTTTTTTCATTTTTATTTCCTATTTAAAGAATTTATAAATTTTATTATTTATTTGTAAAAAATAAATCCCAACATTATATCCGGATATATCTATATCTATTTCATTTGAACTTGAAATTCTTTGAGTGTATATCCTATTACCCAAATAATTATATATATT